>NZ_JAEUFG010000019.1 GCF_018588585.1 Bacillus sp. SM2101 | reverse complement strand
TGATATAATTTTTAAACATAAGGACCCTTCTTTCCGATGAAATTTGGTGTGGTAACTTTATTTTATCAGAAGTGGTCCTTATTTTAATTCCAAAATAAACAAAGCCGGTGAAATTTTACTTCTTGTAAAATTTCACCGGCTTTTTCATCTCAGAGGTGGGTTTTGTCCCAGCCTCATTTTTATTTCGTAATCTTTGAGTACATGACATCACGACGTGTAGTTGTATAGTAGGATTTATTGGTCAAAGTTATATCCAAAGATGCTTCTACTTATTTCTCATTCGTAGCTATTTGTATATGTTTGAACGTTTTTACATCAAATAAACCAAGGTCTGTCACCTTTAGCTTAGGGATAACTGGCAAACATAAAAAGGACAATGTTAAAAATGGGTTAAAATGAGTTGGTGCGTTAATTTGCTGTAATGCATCATCTAGCTGTTTTAGCTCCCCATATACACTGTTGAATGATTTTTCGGACATAAGCCCACCGATATTCAATGGTACAGCACTTAGTATTTTTTTATCTTTGACCACAACAAGTCCGCCACCCATATGTGATATTTGATTGATGGCTGTTATCATATCTTCGTCATTTGTACCTGCTACAACAATATTATGTGAATCGTGTGCAACCGTTGCAGCTATGGCACCTGATGATAATTCAAGTCCTTTTACGATGCCTAAGCCAACATTTCCAGTCTTTTTATGTCGTTCGACTACTGCAATTTTTAAGTGATCCTTTTTCGTGCATGGTATAAATTCATTATCCTCCACTAAGACCTCTTCAACAAGATGCTTAGTATGTATACTATTTGGAATAATACCAATTATATTAGCACTAGAACTATTTGACATTGGGATCATTAAATCTTTACTATCGATCTTAGGAATGTTAACTGTATGAATAATACTTTCAGGTAAATGTTGTTCTAGTTTTTTCGTATCTTCTATTACCATTTTACCATCTTGAGCAACAAGCTTCCCAGCTTTGAAAACTTGATGAATAGCTACCTCTTCTAAGTTATCAATTAGTAAGAAGTCGGCTTCATAACCAGGAGCAATGGCGCCTTTATTTTTTAGCCCGAAGCACTCTGCCGCATTTAATGATGCTAATTGGTAAGCAAGTAACGGTTCTAAACCATGCTGAATTGCTAAACGTATATTATGGTTGATACTTCCTTCTTCAATTAATTCATCTAAATGTTTATCATCTGTACAAAATGCAAATCTACGAGCATTATTTGTATTTACAGCTGGAATGACTGAAATCAGGTCTTTTGCACCAGAACCTTCACGAATTAACACGTACATTCCACGTTTAATACGATCTCTAGCTTCTTCAACAGATACACATTCGTGATCAGTTCGTATTCCAGCAGTCATGTATATATTGATAGCTTGCTCATCTAATCCAGCTAAATGACCATCCATTCGATCAGAGTATTTCATCGCTGTCGTTAATTTATCCATCATCGTTTCTTCGCCATTCATAACTGCTGGATAATCCATTACTTCTGCTAAGCCTAAAACTCTTGGGTGCTTGAAGAAGGGTTCTAAATCTTTAGCAGATAACGTTGCACCTGAATTTTCAAATGGCGTCGCTGGAACACATGATGGCAGCATGAAATATATATCCATTGGAACATTTTCTGAATTGTTTAACATAAATGATATGCCATCAGCTCCAGTAACATTAGCTATTTCATGTGGATCTGTGATAACAGTTGTAATCCCATGGGGTAAAACGACTTGAGAGAATTGAACTGGAGTGACCATGGAAGATTCTATATGTACATGGCTATCAATAAAGGACGGAACAATGTACTTCCCTTTTGCGTCAATTTCCTCTTTTCCTGAATACTTGCCAATGCCGACAAAAACACCGTCTGTGATGGCAACATCTGCATTTATTATATCTAAATTAAATAGATCAACTATTTTGCCATTTTTTATAACTAAATCCGCCTCATTTGTTTGATTTGAGGCTGCAATACGTTTTTTTAACTGACTTTTATTCATTGGTGAGCTCCTTCCTGATGCAATGTAGTAATATAAATCACAACAATGAACATATTACTGTAGATAATATTGTGTTTCATTCTACTGATTTATGATTTGTTAGTCAATGGTTTATAATGAGATGGATAAAAGATCATTATCAATCATAAAAATTCATTCTCATTTATGCGAATTATTAATGCTATAAGAACATTTGATACTAATTAAAAGTGGTTATTACATATATCTTTTCTAGATAACATAGGAGTATCCCTCGTTGGCACAAATATTGCAAAAAAGATGTTGTTTTATTATCAAGGGAGGAACTCGAAATGACAGAAATGATATATGATTGGAGTATAAATACTAAATGTATTCATGGTAATAAAGAAAAGAGAAGAAATGGGGTTATAGCGAACTCAGTAACACCAGCTGTGGCATATGCATTTGAAAATACTGAAGAAGCTGCATCGGTTGTTTCAGGAGCAAGGGCTGGGATTTATTATGGAAGATATGGTAATCCTACGACAAATAAATTAGAAGCGCACATCGCTTTATTAGAAAATGGAGAGGCTGCATTAGGTTTATCAAGTGGAATGGCAGCTATTTCTAGCGCCATCCTAGCAAATGTTAAACATGGAGAACATATACTCGTTACAAAACACATATACGGTGGGACGTATAAATTTTTATCTACGCTAGGCCCGCGCTTTGGAATTACATATGATTATGTAGACTGTACTGACTTAACTATGGTAAAACAAGCAATAAGACCTGAAACCAAAGTGCTATTTATTGAAACACCATCTAACCCTTGTCTAACAGTATTAGATATTAACAAGTTATCAACATTAGCACATGAACATGGGCTAACCGTCGTAGTTGATAATACTTTGATGACCCCATTATTACAAAAGCCATTAGAGCTTGGTGCAGACATTGTTATTCATAGTGCCACAAAATACTTAAACGGACATGGTGATGTATTAGCAGGTTTCATAATTAGCAATCGGCAGCAAATTGAATCTATTCGTAAAAATGTGATGGGTGATTTAGGACAGCACTTAAACGCATGGGATTCCTACTTAATTTTACGTGGGTTAAAAACATTACCTATACGCATGAAGCAACATTGTGATAGTGCTCAAGAAATTGCAAACTATTTGGACCAACATCCGTATATTAGTAATGTTTATTTTCCAGGATCAACAACACATCCACAATATCAACTTGTCAAAGAACAAATGAATGGATATGGTGGTATCGTTTCTTTTGAAGTGAAAGGAGGCTTTGAAGAAGCGAAGAAATTTATAGATAGATTGGAGCTTTGTATGATTTCGTTCAGCCTTGGTGATCCAGAAACGCTTGTACAACACCCGGCATCAATGACCCATTTTGCTATCCCTAAACATGAAAGAGCTTCGTTTGGAATTACTGATGGTCTCATTAGATTGTCAACTGGATTAGAAGAAAAACGCGATATACTATTAGATATCGAGCAAGCACTTATGAGGTGAAAATAATGTCATATATATCTAAGATAGAAGAATTCGCCCAATCGTGTGCCGACAATATGGCCGACTTACTAGGGTTGGAAGTTTCTATTATAGATGAGTTAGGAATAAGAGTAAGTGGCACAGGGTTTCATCAAAGTCTTATTGGAAAATCGATACCAGAAGGTTCTTTTTTTGAGCAAATATTACGTACAGGATCGAAGGGAACTATTTTCGATAATCGCAAAGATCATGAACACTGTATAAGCTGTATTTTTCATGAACGGTGTACCGAATTAGCAACTATGGGTTACCCTGTCATGATGAATGATCAACCAATTGGAGTTATAGGATTTATCGGTTTTACGGCAGAACAACGAGATTTAATTGTAACCAACAAAGAAAAACTATATAAATTTATGGGAACTATTAGCACATTACTTGAAAATAAGCTATTACTACTTGAAGTAACAACAAGAAATTGTGAAGTTCATGAAGGATTTCAGCAAGAGAAGAGAGCTTATTCTTTCAACGATATGATAGGGGAAAGTGAACAATTTCACTCTGTCGTTAAGAAGGCAAAAAAAGTAGTCAATAGCCCATCCACTATTCTACTAACTGGGGAAAATGGGACAGGTAAAGAATGTATGGCGAAGGCTGTTCATTATGAGAGTAGCCGAGCTAACCAACCATTTATTACTGTAAATTGTTCGGCTATTCCAGAAACATTAGTTGAGAGTGAATTGTTTGGTTATGATAAAGGCGCTTTTACTGGAGCAAATCGTGGAGGGAAAATTGGTAAATTTGAGGCAGCAAATAATGGGACGATCTTTCTTGACGAGATAGGTGATTTACCACTATCGGTACAGCCCAAATTACTACGAGTGCTACAAGAGAAGCAGGTTGAAAGAGTGGGAGGCACTCGTCAATATTCATTAAATGTCCGAGTCATCGCAGCAACAAACAAAAGCTTGTGGGAAATGGTTACGAAAGAGACTTTTCGTGAAGATTTATATTACAGGATTAATGTCATACCACTTCGTTTACCTTCATTATCAGAAAGGGTTGGAGATATACGATTATTCTTGTCTTATTTTCTAAAAAAATATAGTCATATATTACAAAAAAACGTCCCAAAATTGGATCCTCTTCTAGAGCAGTGGTTTTTACAAAATGAGTGGAAAGGGAATATTCGTCAATTAGAGAATACAGTAGAGTATATGATGAATATGGTAGAATCACCACATACTCTAACCTTTGAAGATCTTCCTTATTATCTACATACTCGTCAAAATAGTAGTAGTTTAGATTCAATGGTTGCTAACTTTGAACGAAATATATTAGCACAGCATCTCCCATTAAATCAAAAGGAGCAAAAGGAGCAGCTTGCAAAAATGCTAAATATTAGCTTATCGACCTTATATCGAA
Organism: Bacillus sp. SM2101; assembly: GCF_018588585.1. NCBI lineage: Bacteria > Bacillati > Bacillota > Bacilli > Caryophanales > Bacillaceae > Bacillus > Bacillus sp. SM2101. Next base: position 80,076 of record NZ_JAEUFG010000019.1, on the reverse strand, counting down.
AGCTAGATAAGTATGGACTATCTTAACGTGGCTGTTTTTGCATTGAAAGTTGTAAGAAATAAACATGTACGTTAACTGATAATCACAAGCTAAGGTGCTTCTCTAAAACTTTGCTGTAATTTTACCAAAGTAGAATAGCAAGACGTAGTTTTATATGGTTGTCATCGTTTTAAAGAAGCATAGAGCTTAAGTCAAATAATTAGTTACATCATCAGGAAAAATTGGTGGCTCGTCCAAGAACGGTGCATAGCATTCAATTAATTCACGTGTGAAAGGGTGGTGAAAGGAAATTTTTGCAGCATGTAATGCTTGTCTAGCAGCTTTTGATTTTTTCCCACCATATAAAACGTCGCCAATTAAAGGGTGATCCAAATGACTGAGATGAACGCGTATTTGGTGCGTACGGCCAGTATCTAATTGCAAATATAATAGGGCTGTGTTTTCATTTCGATTATTTGAAATGACCTTGTAATGAGTGATTGCATCTTGACCGTTTTTAGACACCCTTCTCCTCGTTGGATGGTGTCGATCACGCCCGATCGGTGCATCAATACATCCTTGTTTTTTCGTGAGAATACCATGAACAACAGCCAGGTATGTTCTTTTAATTTTGCGCTCTGTTAGCATTTTATCTAACATCACACCAACAAGAGGGTGTTTTGCAAAAAGAACTGCACCTGTTGTATTTCTGTCTAGACGATGGACGTGTTTTGCAGTAGCAGAAATACCGTTTGATAGAAAGTGATAAGAAACAGCATTAGCTAGCGTACCTGTTTGTCCTAGTTCATTGGGGTGTGTGTCCATGCCACTCGGTTTATTAACAATAATGAGATGATCATCTTCATATAAAATTTGTATATCGGCATAATCCGGAATAACTGAATCTTTAACTTCATAAAAAACATGTAATTGAATCCGATCTCCAGCTTGTATTTTTGTATCCCATGATATGGCTTGATTGTTTATTTTTATTCTTCGGTGCATGCGGAAATCATGAGTCAATTTCTTTGGAATATGCCAATGATTTTTAAATAAATGATTGATAGTGAATTGATGCCATTCTATAGGTGCAATGATCTCAAACCATTCTCCTTTACGATTCGCTCTCAATGTATATGTCTCCTTTCTTTGTTGCGTATGTACCATATCTATTTTGTTATTAAGATAGAGTAAAAAATGGTATTTGTTTAATTTTCCTCATTGTTATAATTTACTATAGATGGGGAAACAGTTACCAGCACCATGTACATTAAGTCTATGGTATTCTTATAAAAGAATTGTAAAGATGGGGGTCATCTTGTGAAAGTTGTGTATGCATCTACTCCTGAACAAGAAAAACAGATAGAGGAGTTAATCGCTTATTTTTATTCAGACATTTTTCCAAGTTATTTCACAGATGAGGAAATAACAGAGATGGAAGAAAACAACATATTATCTAAGGTAGAGATGTATAAGCATTATAATGGAACGGTGAAAGAAGCTATTCAAATTATTACAAGCCTTCAAGTAATAATACATATTATAGAAACAATACAATACAAAAATGTTTCTGAGTATCATCGAACAGCTTTTAAAAAAAATATAAGCTTCTTAGAAAAGTATAGTTTATCATTTCCTTTTCAAATTGACAGCTTTTCCTTACCGAAAACAAATATAATTAGTTATTATTGTAAACCTAATAATCAATTTTTAGTTTGAAGATTAAAAACCGCCTTATGTAAGATAGGCGGTTTAAACGTTATAAAAGGTGCTTTTTAAATTACTTATTTACAAATAGAGTTCTTAGCATCTGGCTGTTTTCGCATTGATAATTTTTTGTACTAAGATTTAAACATCTACACAACTAGAGTTCGACGCATCTGCTCTTTTCTATAAACGATGACCAAAGTATAAAACCTCATGTTTCAGTTCAAATTTGATAACACGAAAAGAGCCTTTGTTTGACATTAAACCATAGCAATCAAATAATCCACTCTTCTAACTGCCACATTTTAAACTACAATAGTAGTAATATGTGGTTATCAAAATAATCTAAATTAGGAAATCAATGTAGGGATAAACCTAGAAAGCAATTAGGTTATTTTGCCCACTCCTTAAACCAACTTTCAAATTTCTCTGCCCCAACTGCTCCATTTAAACGACTGACTTCTTTACCATCTTGATATTGAACAATTGTAGGCGTGCTCTCAATGTTATATTCATCCCATCCTTCATTAAACTCTAGTAAATTATACAATTTTAAGTCAATTCCCATCTCTTCTGCCATGGGAACGATGATGGGTGATGTTTCTTTACATGCCGGACATGTGGACTGATAGAAATAGATCGTGGCTGGTTCATTGTTAGCCAGTTTGTCATCAAGTTCGTTAGGTAAAATAACATTTTGGTAATTTGGATCATCTAATTGATTTACTGTTTCAGGGTGGAGTGATGTTTTGTTAAATGGGTTTCCAGCAGCCTCTTGTTGTTGCTGATATTTGGTAACGAATACTAATGCAGCGAATAAACCTAATACGATTAACGTAAAAATGATCACTTTCTTCATTTAGTCCAGCTCCTTATATGTTTTCATTGTTATTAAGCTAAAAACGGATATTAATACAAATGCAATTAGTGCAAGGAAAGGAATGGTAATAAAGCCCATCCAATTAATATATTCGACATTACATGGTATCATGCCACATGATAATGAATGTTCACCCATGAAAGAGATCTTTTGAATGGATAAATGGTAAATAGAAATCAATCCCCCTATAGTAGATAGGACAAATGAATATAGTGAGATAGAATAATCTTTTTTTACCAATGCAATTCCAAGGATGATAACGAGTGGATACATCAGTATACGTTGATACCAGCATAATTCACACGGTATGAACATCATAACCTCAGAGAAAAATAAACTACCTAATGTAGCAATTAATGATACTGCCCACGAAATAAACAGATAATTATTTAGGTTATTTTGGTTATTCATAAAGTCTCCTAACGATTATGTATTGTAAGAACATCTCTTTTCTAACCTTTGTAGCTGTTTTATTACTCGGGTGGATCTTAAAACGTATAGATATATCGTTCTTGGTAGCTTTTCTTCAGTACAACGATGACTACCTGTATAAAACCACTTATATGGTACTAATTTGTAGCAACAAAGTCTAGGGAAAGTGCCTTTTTAGAAGTGAATGTGGCATGAACATTAAAGAGTGGATGAACGCGTTCACTTAGTGATTAAATGATTTCATAAACAATCCCTCTATATTATTATCGTCATTACCTAAGAGTTATCAAACATGTAGCCTATTATCTATTACTTGGGATTATCCAATTAATAATTGTTTCATACATATATGCTTTTGTCTCTAGGCTCTTTTCGTAAACTTGTTACGATCGTTCCTAACTAGAAGATAAAGATGTCGTTTTACTAAAAAGCCTTTGTAATATAGCAGAAAAGATGCCACGAAAATCTAATTGTATTCATGTTTCTTTATAAGTACGAAAAACAACAATCTATGCGAAAACAGCTTTCCCTCTATTATAGCATGTAGAAATTTATCCCTCACAAAAGGACAGAAATAAAATAATGTCGAAATAATACGAAAGGTTTTCAGCTTGTACATATTGACGTTGTCAAGTACAGAAAAGATAATTTAATTATTAGGAATATTCTATATTTTTACTCTATTAATCTCGTTGTATAAAGGGTCTTTTTCGGATTTGGGCTTAAAAAAGCTTCCAAATAAAGTCGGTAAACAATGATAATCATTTAATTGACCATTTAGCTATGCTACATAAGCTGGAATAGTAACAAAGTTTACAGAAAAGGAAAAAGGGTGGTTGCATGAATTATAGTTTTGTTATGTTCTGCATCATTACAGTAATCTGTCTGTACATAGCTGTCCGAAAGAAAAAGAGATTGTTTTATTTCTTGCCTTTCGTTGCTATATTTATGTACTTTTTACTTGAAATAGCGCTTGTTCCTGCACCGTTTTTTGAAACTGTTAAGTTTATTTTTAGCCTTAAATAAGAGGGATGGTGATAGCTGATAAAAATGAGTAGCTTAATTATGAATTTGACCAACAGTTGCTTGTTAATATTACGAATAAAAAATGCAATATAGGGATGGTGTAGCAAGTGAAAAAGCTGGATAAACAAATTGCAGATTCGTATTTTCGGAAACATACCCGTAATGTTGTTATCTATTTAGTTATTTGGTTAATGGTCTCTTTTGGTGTTGTTTTTTTTGCAGAGATTTTACAATTCAATATAAATGGGTTCCCATTTCACTATTTTATGGGGGCTCAGGGAGCAATTTTGATTTTTATTTTACTCCTATTCATCAATGCTAGAGTAAGTGACAAGTTAGATGAGAAATATGGATTTAGTACAACAACACAGCAACTAGATGAGAGTATGAAGTCGCAAAAATTTTAATGGCAATTAATAGTGGAAGGAGATTTTTAAATGGATACACAGTTTATAGTCTCGTTATCTCTTATCCTTGCTTCGTTTGCAATATATATTGGTATAGCATTATACAATAAAGCGAAAGTCACTTCGGACTTTTATGTTGCTGGTCGTGGTGTTCCATCTGTTTTTAATGGTATGGCAATTGGTGCTGATTGGATGAGCGCTGCTTCTTTTATCGGTTTAGCAGGAACGGTTATGCTACTAGGATACGACGGCCTTGCCTATATCATGGGGTGGACAGGTGGATACTTACTTCTGACATTTTTACTTGCGCCACAGCTTCGTAAATACGGTAGATATACAGTTCCAGAATTTATTGGCGATCGATTTAATAGTCATACAGCACGAATCATTGCGGCTATATGCACAATCATTATTAGCTTTACTTATTCAATTGGACAGCTTTCGGGATCTGGTGTAGTCATAGGAAGACTTTTTGAAGTTGATGCAAAATTTGGAACGATGATAGGGGTAATCTTAATTGCTTTTTATGCAGGTTTCGGAGGAATGAAAGGGGTTACATGGACGCAGGTTGCACAATATATTATTTTAATTACTGCATACTTAGTACCTGTGATTTTTATGTCACTACAAATTACAAATAATCCACTTCCATGGCTTTCTTATGGAAATGTCGTATCACAGTTAGGGGAAATAGATAGAGAGCTTGGGATTTCTGAGTATTTTGCACCATTTACAAATGGATCAAAATGGCAATTTTTAGCATTGATGTTTACTTTAATGGCTGGAACAGCAGGCTTGCCACATGTTATCGTGCGTTTTTATACAGTATCAACGATGAAAGCAGCCCGTTGGTCAGGTGCTTGGGCATTGTTGTTTATCGGTTTATTATATTTGACAGCCCCAGCATATGCTGCATTTTCACGGTTTATTCTTATGAAAAATGTGGTTGGTAACCCAGTTGATTCTCTCCCAGCTTGGACGACTAGCTGGGTTAATACTGGGAAATTATCAATAGCAGATACAAATGCAGATGGTATTTTACAATGGCCGGAGTTATTAATTAATAAAGATATTGTGGTTATGGCTACACCTGAGATAGCAAACCTAGGTGTGTTTGTTATAGGCCTTGTTGCTGCAGGAGCGATGGCTGCTGCATTATCAACAGCAGGGGGACTAATGATTGCAATTTCATCATCGTTTGCTCATGACATATATTATCGGGTTCTTAATCCAAATGCTACAGACAAAACAAGGTTAAAAGTAGCACGTTGGACGATTATTATTGCAACAGTAGTAGCAGGTATTACTGCGCTTGATCCGCCAGGGGCAATTACTCAGATCGTTGCATGGGCTTTTGCAATTGCTTCAGGTACTTTTTTTCCAGCATTAGTATTAGGTGTTTGGTGGAAACGAGCAAATGCAAAAGGTGTGACATGGGGCATGGTTGTTGGCTTAGTTGTTACATTAGGATATATATTTGCAGCAAAATATGGCGATTTTTCTATTGCAGGAATTATTGATACAGGAGCTGGTATATTTGGTGCGGTAGCTGCATTGTTAACAAATATTATCGTATCATTAGTCACAAAAGCACCTTCCCAACAACTACAAGAAGAAGTGATTAATCTTCGTTATCCAGAAGGGGTTGTTTATAAAGGTGGAGATGTGTGGATACAAGATTAATTCAGCAAGCCTCCTTATATAAATAGTAATATTAGAATATTTAGTTAATAAATTCAAGACATCATAATATGTATTTAATAGGGGACAATCTCATCCCCTTTTTCGTGTATTTATGAACAAAAGTAAATGAGAGCATTTACACAACGAATGGTCGTAGCACCTTCTTTCAAATGATAAGTACCCTATAAAATCTTGGCTTGCTGCGCTAACTAATTAACATAATTATTAAAGTTTCAAAAGAGCATTGTGTAGGGAGGAGGGATAAATATTTTTAAGGTCATTCCATTATCTATAGAGACGCCATTTACAGTAGGGAACGTTAATGCATATGTTGTCATCGGTGAATCTGTGACACTTATCGATACAGGACTTCCAGGAAAAAAATCACTTGAAAAGCTAAGATATTTACTAAAGCAGGAGGGACTTACTTTCAAAGAACTAGATGAAATTGTTGTTACTCATATGCATACAGATCATGCTGGAGGCGTAAAAGATATACAAGAAGAAATCGACATACCCACATATGTTCACGAAGGAGCAAAACATATATTATCTGGCGGAATAGATGAATTTAATAGAACTAGGTACTTTTTAAATTCATTTATAAAGGAATGTGGTGCAGACCCTGAAAGCCATCAATCCAAACACCGTTATCATAATATGAATTGGCAACAAGTTAAATATGTAAGTAATGAAGATCATATATTTGTAGGTGGAAGAAAATTTTCAGTTCTTTTTGTACCAGGGCATAGTCAAACAGATATGATTTTATGGGAACCTGAGACGGGTCTTACATTTGCCGGAGATCATCTATTAAAAGACATTTCTGTTAACGCATTTATTGAACCATCTATACCATTTGAACAAGAGCGACCTAAACCACTTATACAATATCGAGAGTCATTAATGAAAACAAGGGCATTACCATTAACAACGATATACCCTGGTCATGGCAGACCATTTTCAGACCACGTTTCAATCATTGATCAAAGATTAAATGATCATAATTATCGTTGTGACCAAATAAGAAAAGTTTTAAGAACAAGTGACAAAACGGTCTATCAAATTTGTATTGAAGTTTTCCCTAGATTAAAAGGAAAATTAGTGTTTCTTGGACTATCTCAAATTCAAGGTCATTTAGATTTGATGGAAAGTAGAAATGAAGTACATGTGAATAAATCAAGTGAAGGTATTAATGTTTATAGGCTTTATGAATAGTGCTATTTCGTCTAGTGTTATAAAGGTCTATGAATACATGGGTTGTTGTTTTTAAGATTATAAAGAGGAGATGAGTTCATGATATTAAGTGATTTGCTTGATAAAAATATCGAAACTTTTGCTGAATATCCTTTTATTTATTTTAAAGATAAGAAGTATTCTAACTTAGACATTAAAAACTATTCAAACAAGATTGCACATGGGTTAAAAAAACTTGGGGTAGCTAAAGGTGATCGTGTTGTTGTCTGTATGCCCAATTGTCCTGAGGTTATTTTTTCGTATCAAGGCATTATAAGGGCAGGCGCAATTATTGTGCCTATTATGTTCACCTTACATGATAAAGAAATTCATTACATTATTAAAGACTGTCAAGCGAAGGTAGTCATTACTTCATCACTATCTTTAGAAAAGGTAGAATCAGCGCTAGACAATTTGGAACAAAAACCTGTTGTACTGGTTGTTGACCAGCCAACTGATGAAAACATTTTTCATTTATATGATACAGATATCACAGAAAATGAACTTTATGTAGAAAGTGATCTAAAGCTAAATGCAGAGGATACTGCTGTTATTTTATATACGTCAGGAACAACTGGAAAACCGAAAGGTGTGATGTTGACTCATAAAAACTTATATTCAAACGCTGAAAATACTTTTCTTCATAATGAAACAAAAAGAGGAGTAACCCTCGGTATCCTTCCTCTTGCACATGTATATGGCTTAACTATTTCTAATACTTGTTTTCTAACTGGGAGCTCAGCTGTTGTATTTAATCACTTTGATCCAAAAGCTGTTTTTGAAGCAATTGAGAAATATAAAGTGACTAATTTTTCTGCAGTGCCAGCTATGATTTTTGCATTACTTTCTTATCCTCATTCTAACAAATTTCAATTAGGTAGTCTCGAATGGGTTGCTTCTGGGTCAGCACCTCTTCCAGTTGCGTTATTACATGCGTTTAAACAAAAATTTGGTGCAGATATTTTAGAAGGGTACGGGTTGTCAGAAGCTGCACCTGTTGTTGCTGCTCACCAAAGAGATTCAGTTATTAAACCAGGTTCAGTTGGTATCCCGATACCAGGTGTTGAAGTCAAGATTGTTAATAATGATGAAAGTGAGTTAGCTACCGGTCAAGTTGGGGAATTAATTGTTCGAGGTGATAATATCACACCCGGGTATTATCAAAATGAAATAGAAACAAAGCAGGTGTTAAAAGGTTCTTGGTTGTATACGGGTGATATGGCATATATGGATACAGATGGTTATTTATTTATTGTTGACCGAAAAAAAGATTTGATTATTCGGGGGGGATTTAATATATATCCTCGTGATGTAGAAGAATTACTTGCAAAACATGAAGCGGTTGCTGAATCTTCAGTTGTGGGTATCCCTAATGATCAAATGGGTGAGGAAGTGGTCGCCTATGTTGTTAAAAAGGATAAACAAGCGATAACCGAAGAAGAGCTAATACAATATTGTCAAAGCCATTTATCTAAAAATAAAACACCTAGGAAAATTATATTCATTGATCAACTTCCGCGAAACGGAGTAGGAAAAATATTAAAAACCCACCTTCGTAAGTTAGCTGAAAATATTAAATTATCACCATTAAAAGAATGAAGAAAAGCTGCCTCTAATGAAGTACTTCTAGCACTTATTCGTATCGACAAATTTCTCAGGAAATAATTGACCTGACTGTGATTCATGTTGCCAAATTAAAGTCCGCTCCAACAGTATTAAAGCAATTGAGAATTTCTGTTAATGAGGCATTATATATTATTTTACTCATTAGTGAAAACAGCAGAGCTGAAACGGGAAAGACTATCCTTTAAGGAGTATAGCCATTTGAACTAATTGGTTATAGTGCACCTTCACGAAAAATAAAGGATTTAGAATATTATGCCCAAATTTCTGACTAGAATGTATATACGACATTCTTGAGTAATAGATGCGTTTACAACAGCTTATTTGTTTGTTGAACTTTTAAATCCACTTAAGCAAAAGGGTAGTATACTTGGAGGGATATACTATTATTTAACTAATTAGCTCATGTAATATCACTAATAATTAGAGTTTTTATTATGTAATTTTGATATGTATATGTATGCTAAGTTAGGTAAAAATACTTTTTGAAAGGGGTGGATACAATGACAATGAACATGCTCCGCAATATTATGACGGAAAATGTTGCAACTGTCTCATCAAATCAAACCATTCAAGAAGCAGCTGAAATTATGAAACAAAATAATGTAGGGTCAATTCCAGTAGTAGATAACGGACAAATTTGTGGCATCATTACTGACAGAGATATTACATTACGCTCAACAGCAGAAGGATTAAATAATTCAACTTCGGTATCACAAGTGATGTCAACGAATCTTGTCTCAGGTACACCCGAAATGACCGTTGAAGAGGCAGCAGATGTAATGGCACAAAATCAAATTCGCCGCTTACCAGTCGTGGAAAACAATCAATTGTGTGGTATTGTTGCATTAGGCGACTTAGCCACAAATGAATCGTTTGATAATGAAGCAGAAGAAGCACTTTCAAGTATTTCAGAGCCTTCAAATACCCAACAGTAATAAACCAAGGGGATGAAGTAAAGCCCAAACTTACGTCAATAACATCTTGAGTAAGATGAAATTGTGTAAGATTTGACGGCTTTTGCTTCATCCCTTTGCTATATGATGAATGCTCCTCTAATTGACTTTACAAGTAATTGAGTTGTAGGATAATAGTATTCTATTATTTATTATTTTCCGTTTTTTTAGGAGGTAAAAATATGTTTCATGGGCAAAAAATTATACCTGCAATTCGCGATATGAAGCATTTAGAGAAGTTCGTTCGTAGCGATTATGAATATGGAGTTATACTTGAAAGTCATGTTGCACAGCTCAATGCTATTGTGAAAATGACAAAACAAGAGGGTAAGAAATTATTTCTTCATGTGGACTTAGTCAATGGCTTAAAGAATGATGAATTTGCAACAGAATTTCTTTGCCAAGAAATTAAACCGGCAGGACTCATCTCTACGAGAGCAAATGTTATTAGTAAAGCAAAAAAACGGGGTATATATGCCATTCAACGACTATTTCTATTAGATTCTGGATCATTAAAAAAGAGTTACAGTATTATAGAAAAAACGAACCCAGATTTTATAGAAGTGTTACCTGGTGTGGTACCCAACCTGATAACAGAAATACATAACAAAACGGGTGTTCCAATATTTGCTGGTGGAATGATTCGTACACATGAGGATGTAGAGCAGGCTATAAAGGCTGGAGCAAGTGCAGTGACAACTTCAAATAAATTGTTGTGGGATTTAGAGTATACAGAAAATTAAAATATTATATTGACAGCGCTTTCTATTTATATTAGTATTTGAATTAAGTTAATAGATGTGGCGGAGACTTGGAGAATCACAGCATCCCCTTTTATTTTTTATAAAAGGGGTATGTTGTGATTTTTTTGTTAGTAAAAATACAAATATTTCTATATTTTATATTTTAGAACCAGTCTTGACATATTAGTTGATGAGTTAACGTATTTTTTACTAGTAAAAAGATGATGGAATTTTAACAGATTTATTTACTTTTCCATGTCATACCTCGTTCTCCATGTTCTTTCGCTGCAATAAAGTATGAAATTAATGATGGGAAAGGGGATGCTGTATGACACCATTTATCGGGGAGTTAATTGGTACAATGATGTTAATTATTTTTGGAGGGGGAGTTTGTGCTGGGGTTACTTTAAAGAGATCAGGAGCTCATAATAGTGGCTGGATTGTTATTACTTTAGGGTGGGGATTAGCAGTTGCTATGGCAGTATATGCTGTTGGTTCATTTAGTGGAGCCCATGTTAATCCTGCAGTGACACTAAGTCTAGCCATTATAGGTGAATTCCCTTGGAGTGATGTACCTAGTTATATTACTGCACAAATGCTTGGCGCATTTTTAGGAGCAGCAATTGTTTTCTTTCATTACTTACCACACTGGAAAGAAACTGCTGATCCCGCAGCTAAATTGGGAGTATTTTCAACAGCGCCGTTTATTCGAAGTACAACAGCAAATATCGTAAGTGAAATGATTGGAACCTTTGTACTCGTTCTTGGGTTATTATCAATAGGTGCAAATGAATTTACTGAAGGATTAAACCCACTTATTGTAGGCTTTTTAATTGTTGCAATTGGCTTGTCTCTTGGAGGTACTACAGGGTATGCGATTAATCCTGCTCGTGATTTAGGTCCTCGTCTAGCACATTTTCTTTTACCGATTCCAGGAAAAGGTAAATCGGATTGGGCTTATGCTTGGATTCCTGTGATAGGCCCAATCGTTGGAGGTATGTATGGTGGCCTATTTTATAAAGCTATTTTTGAACAAACTGTCACAAGGAATTTTTGGATTTTTACAGTATTAGTGACACTGATATTATTCATTTCTTTACTGGTTGAACAAAAGGAAAAGCACCATGTAGCTTCTGCAAAACAAACTACGGTGTAAGCTTTTCGTGATAAGATCTTAAGAAGTAACTTATAACAGTGTCATCGTATTTATTGAAGAAAAATGCCACGTTCTAGTTGTGTACATGTAATTTCATCCTATGAAAAAAAAGCAACGCGCTACTTGTTACTTTTTCTTAATGAGAGCTAAGTACGAATATAACTAACCTACTGAGCATCTTTTTTTCTCTATAAACTAGATAAAAATCATATTATACACACCGTTACTTAAATGTAAGTTGAGAAAGCAACAATGTTTACGAAAAGAGCCATAAGAAAGCACGCTATAGAAGAAATAGCTGAAAAGGGGAGAACAGTAATGGGACAATATATTTTATCTTTAGATCAAGGAACAACGAGCTCAAGAGCAATACTTTTTGACAAATCAGGCCAAATCGTACATGTTGCTCAAAAAGAGTTCACACAACACTTTCCACATCCTGGTTGGGTAGAACATGATGCTAATGAGATTTGGGGGTCAATATTAGCTGTTATAGCGAGTGTTTTATCGGAATCACAAGTTAAACCAGTGCAAGTGATAGGAATCGGTATTACTAATCAACGAGAAACGACGGTCGTCTGGGATAAAGAATCTGGCAATCCGGTTTATAACGCTCTTGTATGGCAGTCACGCCAAACAGCACATATTTGTGAAGAGCTTAAAGATAAAGGGTATGATCAGAAGTTTCGTGACAAAACTGGTTTATTAATTGATGCATATTTCTCAGGAACAAAAGTAAAGTGGATTCTAGACAATGTTGAAGGCGCAAGAAAAAAAGCCGAAGGTGGGAAGTTATTATTTGGAACGATTGACTCTTGGATTATTTGGAAGCTATCAGGCGGAAAAACACATGTTACAGACTATTCGAATGCATCTAGGACTTTGATGTTCAATATACATGATTTGAAATGGGATGAAGAATTATTAGAAATATTAACTATTCCAGCTTCTATGCTACCAGAAGTTCGCTCATCTTCTGAGGTGTATGCACATACCGCAGATTATCATTTTTTCGGACATGAAGTTCCGATAGCTGGTGCAGCGGGAGATCAGCAAGCTGCTTTGTTCGGTCAAGCGTGTTATGAAGAAGGTATGGCTAAAAACACATATGGTACTGGGTGTTTTATGTTAATGAATACTGGCGAGCAAGCAGTGAAGTCAGAACATGGATTATTAACTACAATTGCTTGGGGATTAAATGGTAAAGTAGAATATGCATTAGAAGGCAGTATTTTTGTTGCAGGATCAGCCATTCAATGGCTCCGAGATGGTCTTAGAATGTTCAATGATGCTGCTGAGAGTGAAAGGTATGCACAACGTGTAAAATCAACTGATGGTGTATACGTTGTTCCAGCCTTCGTCGGCTTAGGAACACCTTATTGGGATAGTGATGTGCGTGGTGCTGTGTTTGGATTAACGCGAGGCACAGAAAAAGAGCATTTTGTTCGTGCTACGCTTGAATCGTTAGCATATCAGACGAAGGATGTGCTAACTGCAATGGAATCTGATGCTAATATTTCATTAAAAACGTTACGGGTTGATGGTGGGGCTGTTAAAAATGATTTCCTAATGCAGTTCCAAAGTGATATGCTAGATGTACCTGTTGAGCGTCCAATAATTAATGAGACAACTGCATTAGGTGCAGCTTATCTTGCTGGTCTTGCTGTTGGATTTTGGGAAAGTCAAGATGAAATTGCAAAGCAATGGAATATTGATACAACGTTTGACAATACAATGGATGAACAACAACGAAATAGCTTGTATGACGGCTGGAAAAAAGCAGTAAACGCAACAATGGCTTTTAAATAGACTATGTAAATTACATGATAAGTTAATATTATGGTCGGAGAAACGGAGAAACCACAAAATCTTGTATTCATATTATGTGTACGAGAATTTTGTGGTTTCTTTTTTATTTGTATTTATATTTACGTATATAAGCTGTTAGGAAAAAGGACATAATTTCTAATTTATTTGGAGGGAAAAAGATGGAAAAACCCTTTTCAAGCATGAATAGAGTAGACATTCTTAAACGGGTTGCTAGTGCAGAAAACGATCTAATCATAATTGGTGGAGGTATTACAGGAGCTGGTATTGCATTAGATGCTGCTACTAGAGGAATGAAAACTGTGGTCCTAGAAATGCAAGATTTTGCGGCAGGTACATCAAGTCGATCTACTAAACTTGTTCACGGAGGATTACGTTATTTAAAACAGTTTGAAGTAAAGATGGTTTCAGAGGTTGGTAAAGAACGAGAAATTGTATATGAAAATGGACCGCATGTTACAACACCACAATGGATGTTGCTCCCTTTTTATAAAGGAGGGACGTTTGGTCCGCTTAGTACGTCATTTGGTCTTAGAATATATGATTTTTTAGCAGGTGTTAAAAAAAATGAACGTCGCATTATGTTGGATAAAACTGGAACGTTAAATAGAGAACCGTTATTAAAAAAAGCTGGGTTAAAAGGAAGTGGTTATTATGTTGAGTATCGCACGGATGATGCACGGCTAACTATTGAGGTTATGAAAGAGGCTGTTAGACAAGGTGCAAGTGCTGTAAACTATGCTAAGGTTGAGAAGTTCGTCTATGAGAAAGGGAAAATGGTTGGTGTTGAAGCAGTAGATCAAATTACAGGGGAGATGTATTTAATCTCAGCAAAACAAATTGTAAATGCGACAGGTCCTTGGGTAGATTCAATACGTGAAAAAGATCTTACTGAAAATAAAAAGTCATTACAACTAACAAAGGGTGTACACTTAGTAATTGATGGAAAAAGATTCCCTTTACGCCAAGCCATTTATTTTGATACGGAAGATAAGCGCATGGTTTTTGCAATACCAAGAGAAGGAAAGACATATATAGGTACAACAGATACTAAATACAGTGATGATATCTCCCATCCAAAAGTGACAGCTTCCGATCGTCAATATGTGATTGATGCAATTAATTATATGTTCCCGGAAGTTAAAATAACGGATCAAGATGTTGAATCTAGCTGGGCAGGTTTGCGTCCATTAATATATGAAGATGGAAAAGATCCATCTGAAATTTCACGTAAAGACGAAATATGGCAATCTAGTACTGGTCTTATTACGATTGCAGGCGGAAAATTAACGGGTTATAGAAAAATGGCAGAAACCGTAGTGGATTTAGTCGCTAGATTATTAGAACAAACACAAGGTTTAACCTATTCTCCTTGTAATACGCAAGATTTGCCTATTTCAGGGGGGCATGTTGGAGGGTCGCGGAATTTTCAAAAATTCATCCAACAAAAGATTGATAAAGGTATTAAGTTAGGGGTACCTAGAGAACTAGCGGACTTCTTTGTTCATCGCTATGGATCTAATGTAGATCAAATTTTTTTCTATTATATTCGTTACGCTAAACAGAGAACAAAAAATGATAAGCTATTAGAAGATATTTATGCGCAAATTTTGTATAGCATGGAAGAGGAAATGGCAGTGACCCCAGTAGATTTCTTTATGCGCAGAACAGGAGCACTTCTATTTAATATTGATTGGGTAGAAAAATGGAAGGAACCTGTTATCAGGCTGATGTCGACTATATTAGTGTGGGATACTGAACAGGAAGCTATATATCAACAGGAAATTGATGAACTAATAAAAGAAGTAAAAATGTCTTAAACAAAGGCTTTCATGTTATTCGAGAGTGAGTAGAGAGTGTTCTACTCATTATTTTTTTAAAAAAACGTTCGATATTGAAAACAGTATTGTTCTTTATAAAAAAAGAAAAATTGAGATATTATGCGAATTAAAGAGGTAATGGGAGTTATTTGTTCGTTATAACGGAAAAACTATGAAAAACGATGGTTTTCAATCATAAGTATATCTATTATACTTTAAACATGAATTCGTTAAAGCGAACGGTGGGTTCTCTTGAAAATATCTAAGAGAGTGAGGAAAATTTGATGGAATCAAGAAATGAACGAATAAAAAGAGAAGGAAAGTTTAAGCGGAAAACAAAGGTGAATTACATAACTTCAAGCGTAGCAATTTCCTCACTACTTATCGGAGGCACACATTTTAGCTCAGCTACATATGGTGCCTATAACGAAGTAGAAATGACAAATGCGATAATTAGTACAGCTTTCGTTTTTCCAAGTACAGTAGAGAGTTTAGTTGAAAGTGCAAATAGTGAGTTGGAAAATATTAAATCTAGCAGAAATCTATGGTCTTGGAATTGGGCTAAACCTTCACTTCAAAATGGACTTTCAGTTAGTCAACCAAATACATCGCAATTCATGCTCGAATTTGCCTTCATAAAAAAAATGTATCTTAAGGCATTGAAGGGTGGGGCAGGCTTAATAAGTAGTCATGTTAATACGTTAAGCGACAAACAGACAGAAATTGATGCAGTGCTCAATAATATTAGAGAGATAGAAGAAGAACTTGCATCTTATAACGTCCGAGCTCAAAACGAAAATGTTAATAGTTTTTTGGAATATGTACAACCCGCATATGAGAAAGGTGTTGACATCAGAGAGCAAGCTGAAGAAATTAGCTTAAACAACAGTGAAAAAATCACAGTTTGGAAATCGATGTTAGTTGACATAAACTTTGAGATAGAACGATTAGAAGCTGAAATTGCGTCAGCAGAAGCAGAAGCTAAGAGGCTAAAAGAGCTTGAAGAACAGAAAAAGTTAGAAGAACAACAGGCATTAATAGAAGAACAGGAAGAACTAGCTTCAGAAGAAGCAAGTGAAGAACAGGAAGAATCAACTTCAGAAGAAGCAAGTGAAGAACAGGAAGAACTAGCTTCAGAAGAAGCAAGTGAAGAACAGGAAGAATCAACTTCGGAAGAAGCAAGTGAAGAACAGGAAGAATCAACTTCAGAAGAAGCAAGTGAAGAACAGGAAGAATCAACTTCAGAAGAAGTAAGTGAAGAACAGGAAGAATCAACTTCAGAAGGAGCAAGTGAAGAAGAACAGGAAGATCCAGGTGAGAATGTTGGGAACCCGGGAGAACAAGGTGAAGAATAATATAGAATTAATCAGCTGTTGGTGTAACTGATCATCATATATCATATAAGTGGAAATATTTATTAATAAGACTGAGAGGATAAATATATTGTTTATGAACTGTAAACCAATAGAGTGGTCAACTGATCAACTATTAAAAGGTATCTATAAACAAAATGTTCTTAATTAAGAATTGAGTTTTGAATTTAGTTGGTGGAAAGGATTTGATAAATGATGCAGCTTGCAAAGCTTTGGATTAGTAGGATTATTTCATTTGTATTAGTAGTACTGTTTTTGATTATGGTTGTTGCAGTCATTGTTTCAAAAGCCTCAGGAGGAGAGCCTACTTTCTTTGGCTATCAAATAAAAACAGTGTTGTCAGGTTCGATGGAACCAGGTATTAAAACCGGTTCTATCATTGCAATAAATCCAGATGGTGACATGACTAGATTCAAAGAAGATGATGTAATCATATTCAAAGATTCTGAAGAGAAACTAATTACCCATCGAATAATCGAAGTTAGAAACATCAATGAGCAGGTTATGTATATCACTAAGGGTGATAACAACGATGCAGCTGATAGAGAGCCAGTCCTATCTGATAATGTAGTAGGACAGTATATTGGCTTGACTATACCTTATGTAGGTTATGCAATAAACTATGCTAATTCAAGTATGGGTGCAATTATGCTGCTTGTCGTACCTGGTATTCTACTACTTGGGTATGCAATCATTACTACTTGGAGAGCCATTAGTGAGCTTGAAGGAACAAAGGCAGCAAAGACAACAGAAAAATAACCTTCATGGATAAAAAATATAGCTAAGCACACCTCAAAAATAATAAGATGAGAGGATTCGATATGAAAAGAAATATATTAATTAAAATAATTGGAAGTTATTTCCTATTATTACTTTTATTTATATATTTTGATCCTTTTGGAGAAACAGAGGCAGTATCAAGTATACCAACAATTCAAATTGACACAATTCCTAGCTCTGAGCAAAGGTTGTTTAATGTAAACAAATTAAAACCTGGTGATTGGATGACTAGGAATCTCACAGTAAGGAATAGTGGGAATATTAATTTCGATTATTCAATCTATGCAGAAGAATATTCCTTATCTAATGATGAATTAGAAAATAATGAGAAGGATATTCTAGCACAAGGTGAACTACAAAGTAATCAACTTGCTAGTTTATATGACAAGTTAAAATTGACTGTTACTCATAAATCAACAGAATTATATTCTGGTTACATCAACAACTTCACAGGAATTGAAGATAGACACCTTGAACTATTAAGTGAGGAGATTCTTACTTTTCGAGTAGAGTTCGATAGTAGTGCTGGGAACGAATATCAAGGACTTAGTACAGGGGTAAAATTATTATTTATTGCTGAGAGTGATAATGAAGATGATACCCCACCATACAATCCACCAAAAGATCCGCCAACATCTGATCCAGACCCAGACCCAGACCCAGATCCAGATCCAGATCCAGACCCAGATCCAGATCCAGATCCAGACCCAGATCCAGATCCAGACCCAGATCCAGATCCAGACCCAGATCCAGATCCAGATCCTGATCCAGACCCAGATCCTGATCCAGACCCAGATCCAGACCCAGATCCTGATCCTGATCCAGACCTAGATCCAGAACCGAATCCAGAACCAGAACCAGAACCAAGCCCAGAACCGAATCCAAACCCAGAACCAAACCCAGGTCCAGACCCTGAACAATCCCTAGTAGTAGGTGGAGAGCTTCCACAAACCGGGGAAGCTAGTCCAAGTGGTTATTATATAATAGGTATCGTATTGATACTTGCAGGTTTAGTTGGTTTAGGAGCAAATAAGTTTCTTAGTAGATATTAAGATTAGTAGGGTTTGATTATATTTTCAAGCAATCAAAGTTGACAGAAAAAATCGATTTTTCCAATTATAAGGGGAAATCGGTTTTTCAATTGTGTTGGAAGTTCTAATAATAAAATGGTACACGATTGTCACTTGAGTGGAATGTACGAATATGGTACTTTTCTTTTAGAGGATATGCTTTGTTAAAATAGGGAGGTAGAAGAAGTGAATTGGAATGAAAAATATGAATTGTGGAAACAATCACCAAATTTAGATGGTGAGTTAAGAGAATCATTGATGCGAATAGAAAGCAATGAAAAAGAGCTAGAGGAAAGCTTTTATAAAAATTTAGAGTTTGGTACAGGAGGGATGCGTGGAGAAATCGGTGTTGGAACAAATCGAATGAACTTGTTTACAGTCCGTAAGGCATCGGAAGGGCTGGCTAGATACATAGATTCGTGTGGAGATGAAGCGAAGCAACGCGGCGTAGTTATCGCATACGATTCTCGTCATAAATCACCGGAGTTTGCAATGGAAGCCGCAAAAACTTTAGCGACGCATGGTATTCAAACGTATGTGTTTGAAGAGCTTCGACCTACTCCAGAGCTATCATTCGCTGTTCGTTATTTGCATGCATTCTCAGGAATTGTTGTTACAGCGAGTCATAATCCTCCAGAATATAATGGATATAAAGTATATGGGCAAGACGGTGGACAATTACCGCCTAAAGAAGCAGATGAAGTCATTCAATTTGTAAATGAGATTGATAATGAATTAGCGATAGCAGTAGATGATGAACAGGATTTAAAGGATAAAGGACTCATCACAATCATAGGTGAAAAAATTGACAACGCATATATCAATCAGCTAACTACAATCTCAATACATCCACAGTTATCAAATGAAGTTGATGTGAAGGTAGTGTTTACTCCTCTTCATGGCACAGCAAATACATTAGTACGTAAAGGTCTAGAAGAATTCGGCTATCGTCACGTATCAGTTGTCGAAGAACAGGAACTCCCTGACCCAGATTTTTCTACGGTAACATCTCCAAATCCAGAAGAAAAGAGTGCTTTTTCTCTAGCGATTCGAGATGGAAAAAATATTGATGCAGATATATTAATAGCAACAGACCCTGATGCAGATAGATTAGGTATAGCCGTAAAAGATGACAAAGACGAATATGTTCTATTAACTGGAAATCAAACAGGAGCACTAATATTAGAATACCTTCTGTCACAACGTAAAGAAAAAGGGAGCCTACCATCTAATGGTGTTGTGTTAAAAACAGTGGTTACTTCAGAGCTTGGTAGAACGATTGCAAATGCATATGGTGTGGAAACTATCGACACCTTAACAGGATTTAAGTTTATTGCTGAAAAAATTAAGCAGTACGAGCAATCTGGGCAATATGAATTCCAATTCGGCTATGAGGAAAGCTATGGATATTTAGTTAAAGATTTTGCTCGTGACAAAGACGCGATACAAGCAGCATTATTAGCGGTTGAAATATGTGCATTTTATAAAAAGCAAGGTAAGACTTTGTATGAAGGCTTAACCCAAATTTATGAGAAATACGGCTTCTATCGTGAAGGTTTGGAATCATTAACACTGAAGGGCAAAGCTGGTGCGGAAACGATACAAACATTATTAGCGAGCTTCCGTAGCAATCCTCCTTCAGAGGTGGCTAATAAAAACGTCGTTAGTATAGAAGATTACTTATCAAGTGAACGTTTAAATATTCATCTAGGTAAAAAAGAAACAATTAAATTACCTAAATCGAACGTATTAAAATATTATTTAGAGGATGGTAGTTGGTTTTGTTTACGCCCATCTGGAACAGAACCTAAGGTCAAGTTTTACTTTGGGGTAAAAGGCGCAACGCTCGATCAGGCTGAAGGTGAATTAACCGCAACGAAGGAAGCTGTTATGACAATGATACATTCGTTAATTTAAGCTCTTCTCGTAAACATTGTTGGTATCGTTATCTTTAAAAGTGTTTTTATATTGTTAGCTATCATTGTATAAAAGAACTCTAGTTGAGTACGTGTATATTTCTTAATACGAAAAACAACAATCAATGCGAAAACACCATAATAATGAATGAGAAGCTTGGAGGATATTTTATAAATCCAAGCTTCTTACCATATAGAAGAAATAGTTATTTCAATAAAAACTCGAACAGTTATATGTTGGCGCTATTCGATTTTAACTTTTTAAAAGGTTCTATGCTGAAAAAAAGATGCCCCGAAATCTAGTTGTATACGTATTTATTTTTTAGTATGATAAACAACACTTTATACGAAAAATGCCTATTACGAAAAGCAACAATTAATGTAAAGAGAGCCTTCTTAAAATGAAAGGTTATTTTGGTTGTATCGTATTGCATATGAAAAGAAACCACGAATGCTAGTTGTGAACGTGTTGATTTCTTACAATAAAAACTACAATTAGCGCGAGAAATTATGTCACTACGTACATATGTCTTAGTATTAAAAAAACACCATTGATACGAATATAGTCTTGGATATTTGACAATGGCCATTTATTAGATCGCTATGTGTTATGAAAACTAATCCTGTAAGCGGTAATCACATATATAGCTTTAGAACCAAAGATGATCACATGGGTACATAATAGAGGGATGTGTAGTACACAATTAGTTGGAGGTATATAAATGAAGCCTTATACCATAGGGGTAGACATTGGTACAACAAGTACAAAAGCAGTGATATTTAATGAAAACATGCAAGTGATTTATCGTAGTAGTTATGAATATCCATTATACACTGAAACACCGGATGCTGCTGAACAAGACCCTGATGAAATATTTCATGCAGTACTACAAACGATTCGTACATGTGTCAATGAAGCAAAAGTAGATGCAACTCAAATTAGGTTTGTGTCATTTAGTTCGGCAATGCATAGTTTACTCATTGTAGATGAGTACGGAAACCCACTTACTCGTTCTATTACATGGGCAGATAATCGTAGTGAAGCATGGGCACATACAATAACAAGTGATCATAAAGGTCATGATATTTATCGCAGAACTGGAACGCCTATTCATCCTATGTCACCACTAGTAAAAATGAAATGGTTGCAAGAGGAACATACACATTTGTTTCAGCAAGCATACAAGTTTATTTCTATAAAAGAATATGTTTTTTTCCGCTTGTTCGGTATTTACGCTATTGATTATTCTATCGCTTCTGCGACGGGGTTATTTAATTTGAAAAATCTGGATTGGGATCATGAAGTGTTATCGTTACTAGATATTTCTAGTTCTCAATTGTCTGAAATTGTTTCAACAACCGAGTCGTTTACTGGTATGAAGAAAGACTATGCCCAAATGATGTGTTTACAGCCAGATACACCGTTCGTAATAGGTGCTAGTGATGGCGTTTTATCTAACCTTGGTGTAGACGCTATTGAGCCTGGTGTTGTTGCATTAACAATCGGTACGAGTGGTGCGATTAGAACCGTTATAGATCGACCTATTACAGACCCAAAAGGTCGGTTTTTTTGTTATGCTTTAACAGAGAACCACTGGGTAATCGGGGGAGCTGTAAACAACGGTGGTATGATTTATCAATGGGTACGAAATGAATTAGCCAATTTGGAAGTGGAGGCTGATGAACTAAGTGGGCAAGACCCTTATGAAGCATTATCCTCAATTGCAGCTAAGTCTGCTCCTGGTTCCGCAGGTCTCATTTTTCATCCTTATTTAAGTGGTGAAAGGGCACCTCTTTGGAACGGAAATGCACGAGGTTCTTTTATTGGCTTAGGGCTCCATCATAAAAAGGAGCATATGATTCGTTCAGTATTAGAGGGAATAACTATGAATTTATACACTGTGTTATTATCTTTAGAAGAACAAATAGGTAAGCCTACACGAATTCATGCGACCGGAGGGTTTACACGTTCCTCCCTATGGGTACAAATATTAGCAGATGTTTTTCAGGTGGAAATTCGTATACCAGATAGCTATGAAAGCTCATGTCTTGGAGCAGTAGTTTTAGGTATGTATGGGCGCGGTGAGATTGATTCATTAAATGCTGTTAAAGGAATGATCGGGACGACAAATCATTATCATCCGAATTTACAGGCTAGTAGAGCATACGAAGAATTACTCCCCGTTTTTATTAGGATTCCTGAAATACTTGCTAATGAGTACGATGTTCTTGCAAGTTTTCAAAGAAAGCATACGTTGGGTAAGTAGAGGGATTCTCGTTGTCAAATGACTGAACTGGAGTTGAGCATAATGGAAAAAATAAAACTTAGCGAAACATTACAAGTATCGAGAATTGTACTCGGACTATGGCGGTTATCTGAATGGAATATGGAAAAAGAAGAGATTTTACACTTAATGGAAGAATGTAAGGAACTTGGTATTACAACGTTTGATCACGCTGATATTTATGGTGATTATACATGTGAAGCATTATTTGGAGAAGCTCTAGCATTAAAACCAGCACTTAGAAGGGATATACAAATTATAACAAAGTGTGGCATAAAACTTGTGTCAAAAAATCGACCTGATCATAAAATTAAATACTATGATACGAGCAAGAAGCATATTATTCATTCTGTTGAAAATTCTCTGCGTAATTTTCGTACAGATTATATTGATTTACTATTAATACATAGACCCGATCCATTAATGAATCCTGCAGAAGTTGCTGAAGCTTTTGCTCAATTAAAAGCGGAAGGGAAAGTCCTTAACTTTGGTGTCTCTAATTTTAGCCCATCTCAGTTCCATTTACTAAACTCGTATTTAAATTTTCCACTCGTTACAAATCAAGTTGAGCTTTCTGTAAGTAACTTGTCTCAATTTGTAAATGGTTGTATTGAGCAATGTCAAGAAAGAAACATCCCTCCGATGGCGTGGTCTCCACTAGCAGGGGGAGAAATATTTTATTCTGAAAATGAAAAAGAGGTTCGATTACGAGAAACTCTTCATAAGATAAAAGGTGAACTAAATATAGACTCAATTGATCAAGTGATGTATGCATGGCTGTTAAATCATCCGGCGAACATTATTCCAATCGTCGGTTCAGGAAAAGTGTCAAGAATACGTAAAGCAGTAGATGCGCTAAACATCCACATGACGAGAGAGCAGTGGTTCGAAGTTTGGCAAAGCTCAGTCGGAAAAGAAGTAGATTAGTCAGTTAAAGAATATAGACAAAATAATTAACATTCAAAGGGGTGGAGGTATGGGACTATTAGACGGCATAATGGGAAATGCTTCCGAAGCCGATATACAATCTACAGAAAGAGAATTGAAATCGATTATTACAACAGACGAAAAAGTTGAAAAGGCTTTTAAGCTTATAAGAGACTCTATTGTTTTTACAAATCAGCGTCTCATTTTAATTGATAAGCAAGGAGTAACAGGGAAGAAAACAGAATTTCATTCAATCCCATACAAAAGTGTAACTCATTTTAGTGTGGAAACAGCTGGTACATTCGATATCGATTCAGAATTGAAAATATGGATCTCAGGTTCAAGCCAACCAATTTCAAAGCAATTTAAAAAAGACAAAAACATTTATGATATTCAAAAGGCTTTAGCCACATATGTTATGAAATAACTAGCATAAAAGTAAATGAGGGGCTCAAATTTATAGAGCTTCTTTTTTACGACTAAAGAAGTAGGGGTATTTACGACTAATTTCTATCGATCCAGCAGTTGTTCATTGCTATAATTAGTAATAACTTTAGCTAGTCATTATAAGGGGATGAGGTGAGTGAACATTGACAGATGAACAGCGAATTCAAGAATTACATACACTTAAAACAATTGCTGAAACGTTAAATCAAGCTAATGATTTGTATCTCATGTTGGCTGATGTTTTAAAAGAGCTCCTTCAAGTAACGGGCCTCGATACTGGATGGATATTCTTTATAGATGAGAAAGAAAATTTTCAGCTCGTTGCAGATTATAATCTTCCACCTGGTTTAGTGTGGAAGAAGAAAAAGCCAATGTGTGAAGGTGGGTGCTGGTGCTTAGATCGTTATAATGATGGCCGACTTCAAAGAGCAGCAAATATTATTAATTGTAAACGAATTGAAGATGCGATTGAATATGACTGGGGTGACACTGAAGGGATTACGCATCATGCTACAGTACCTTTACGAGCAGGTGAGGAAAAATTTGGGCTGCTTAACATCGCTTCCCCATATAAAACTCATTTTACAGATGAAGAACTAGCTTTACTCGAAGCCGTGGCTTATCAAATAGGCTCAGCAATTAAACGTATTAAGCTTGTTGAAAAAGAGCAACAAGTTGCACTTATTGATGAGCGGAACCGTCTAGCGCGAGATTTACATGATTCAGTTAATCAACTTCTTTTTTCTTTACAATTAACTGCTCGTGGAACAAAGGAAATGACAGATGACCTGAAAGTGCAAGAAATGCTTACATATATGCAGGAAGTATCGCATGAAGCATTGCAGGAAATGCGTGCTTTAATTTGGCAATTGCGTCCACAAGGATTAGAGAATGGTATTGGTAGCGCTTTATGTGATTATGGTAAGGTACTAGGTTTAACGGTTTGTATTGATGTAAAAGGGATTATAGATTTACCGAATCATGTTGAAGAATGTTTATGGAGGATCGGCCAAGAAGCTTTAAATAATATTAAGAAACACGCAGGCACAAAAAACGCTACAATTGAATTAGAAATAACGAAAAAACAGGTAAAGCTAATGATTGTAGATAAAGGTTGTGGTTTTCAATACAACCCTAGACTAGAAATGCCTTCGCTAGGACTAGCAGGTATGAAGGAACGTATTGAGATGCAGAATGGGAGCTTAGGCATTCAAAGTGAGATTGGCAAAGGCACCAAGGTTGAAGTGACCGTACCTTTGTAGCTATCTAAAGACTCGTTATGTTGAGAATCTAATTTTGGAAGACTACGTCTAATTCAATAACTGAAAATATAATAAGGGGGAGAGGAAATGTCAATTAAAGTACTTATAGCTGACGATCACCATGTTGTACGGAGAGGATTATTATTTTTTCTTAAAACACAAAGTGACATCGAAGTTGTTGCTGAGGCAACAAATGGTCAAGAAGCGGTTAATCTTACACAAGAACATCAACCAGATGTTGTCGTTATGGACTTAATTATGCCTATTATGGATGGGATTGAGGCGACTAAAGCTATTAAAGATAAACATCCGAAAATAGCAATATTAATGCTTACAAGCTTCTCTGATCAAGATCATGTAATTCCAGCTCTACGAGCAGGTGCAAATGGCTATCAATTGAAAGATGTTGAACCTGATGAGTTAGTTAATTCAATAAGAGCTGTATATCGTGGAGAGAGTCAGTTACATCCAAAAGTGACTTCTCATGTCATGTCTCATGTTCAAAGTGGGGGTCAAGAAGAAGAGAATTTGATTGACCAATTAACAAATCGTGAGAAGGAAGTTCTCTCTGAAATTGCTAATGGGAAAAGTAATAAAGAAATAGCAGCAACTTTGTACATCACTGAAAAAACGGTCAAAACACATGTTTCAAACATTTTAGCAAAGCTTGAGTTAAGCGATCGGACACAAGCGGCGCTGTATGCAGTAAAGCGTGGTATTTGATACCACCTAGTAGACAAGCTTCGTCTTGTCATAATTTTATAAGACTATAGTCGTAGAATGATTTGTATTTCGTCAGTCAATATGAGTAGAGAATGTTCAATAAAAACACTGATTTAATCTTCTGAAGTGCTAGTTATACTATATATAACAACAGGCTCTTTTTATAACTTTGTTGCTTAGCTTCTACACTAGAAGATAGAGATGTCGTTTTACTCAACAGCCGTCGTTATTATATAAGTAAAGGTTACGAATTCTAGTTGTATACGTTGTATTTTTTAGTACAAAAAATAACAATCTAAGCGAAAACAGCCTAATAAAAAACAACATCATAAAAATGTCTAAAAATAACAAATGAAGGAGAATAATTTTATGAATATTGTAGTTATTAATGGAAGTCCAAGAAAATCTGGTAGAACAGGGGTTGCAGCAAGATTTATTTCAAAGGAATATAAAGCACAGTTAGTTGATCTAAGCGATGGCACTTTGCCACTATATAACGGTGAGAGTGAACAGGACACAATTGATGCAGTACAACAACTTAAAAACACTATAAAAAATGCAGATGGAATCGTGTTAAGCTCACCTGAATACCACAGTGCGATGAGTGGGGCCTTAAAAAATGCGCTAGACTTTTTAGGTGGAGAATACTTCCGTCATAAACCAGTTGCTTTATTAGCGGTTGCCGGAGGCGGAAAAGGTGGTATGAATGCATTAACTAATATGAGAACGACTGCCCGCGGGGTATACGCAAATGTAATTCCTAAACAGCTTGTATTAGACCCAGTTTACTTTGATCTAGAAAATGATGCGCTTACTGATGAAGGTAGCCAATTAGTTGATGGATTAATGACTGAACTACAGTTATATGTAAAAGCTTATGGGCAAGTGAATTCATTTTAAAAATTTTTGTTTAAAAACGAGAACTAACATCTGTTCTCTCCATACGACTAAACCGAAAGGAGGGACTGAATGAGCACACTTTTTCAAGATCAACGTTTATATAAAATCTTATCAGCTAATATATTTTCTTCTATTGGAACCGGAGTGACAATGATTGCCATTCCTTGGTTATTAGTAACAGAAAAAGGTGGAGCAGTCATATTGGGTTTTGCAACAATTTGTATGACCATTGCCCAATTTATACTAGCCCCATATATCGGATATATGATTGATAAGCTCTCAAGAAGAGCAATTTTAATTGTCGGTGAAGTGATTGGTTCAATCATAATCAGTTTATTTGCGATATATGGAATTGTGAATGGCAATGATTATGAACTATGGATGTTAATTGTATTATTTGCAATGGGTGGGCTTTATTATTCATTGTTTTATCCTACAATGTTTGCCTTTAATCAAGAAATCTTTACTAAAGAGCAATATAAATCATTAAATGGTGTCATGGAAATTCAAGGGCAGTTGTCAACGGTAATTGCTGGAGGGATTGCTACAATACTTATTAGTAGAGTGGATTTGTCGCTAATTTTATTACTTGATGCAATGACTTATGGTGGTGCAGCTCTAATGTTTTATTTAATACCATACAAAAGAGCTCAAGAGTCTGGTCAAAGTAATGACTCTCTATTGTATAAGCTTGCAGAAGGATATCATTATATGAAGAAATCTCCTATGTTGTTCTTGTTCTTTCTTGCATCATTTATGCCCTTCATCGGTGTGATGGTATCAAATTATTTGAATCCAATATATATAGCAAATGTCTTAGAAGCAGACGCTTCAGCATATGGAACATCGGGAATGATATATGGAGTTGGTGCAATTGTTGCTGGAATTATCATACCTTTATTCGCAAAGAAAATAGGTAATGAACGATCTATCGTAATTACTGTATGTATATATTCGATAGCAATTACCATGTTAGCTATTTTTCCATACTTATGGGTGTTTTATATAGTGAAACTATTTACTGCCTTTGGGAACGCCGGTACTCGAGTAGCAAGGAACTCTTTACTTATGGAGTTAATTCCAAATGACAAAATTGGTCGTGTAGACAGTTTGTTTCGTGTAATAGGTTTAGGTATAAGAATTGTCTTGCTTATTGTTTTTACTAGAATCATTTCAGATACATCTGCAATCATACCATTTGGAATATTATCTGTAGTATTACTTGTTGCAGCTATGACTGTTATCATCACGTATGTTATTCTTTTCGATAGTCGAAGTCGATTAAATAAATCATCAGAATATATGTAATAAATAGAAAGGGTGGAGCTCAAAATAAGGCTCAACCCTTTTGTTAATATAATTAAATTTATTACCAATAATCTTCAATGTCCTCTTGACTAGATGTGATCGCATGATCAACATATCTAAGAAGGGAGTACAGATTATTCTCAACAGCTGTATAATCTTTTGAAAAATTATAAGCATGTAGGAAGTGTTCAATTTTTTTTGATAAAAATTGGTCCTTTGTTCGTACCATCAGTATTAACAAGTTATCCCACTGCGAGCGATGTGTATAGTATAACGCCCTATCGTAATCCACGATGTTCATTGAGATCACCCTCCTATTCGGAGTTAACATTAGTATGTTTTACTTAATGAAAAAATTTTCGCTGTAAATGTTGGACGATAATTTAAAAAGAAGGGTGAAACTCAATTACCATCATTTATCGGACAACATTTATATATGTAGAGGCAAAAATAAATATTATAAAAGAGTGGAAAAAAGGGTATCACAGAAGATGGTGCGATAGTTTACCTTTTCGGAAAAGTTAATTTCCTCCATACAGTATTAATGAGGTTCGTTATTTTTTGAATACGTTCTATCTAACCGATTTCGATTCGTTATTTAAGTAATTTTTATTTTTAAATGGTGAGCTTTCATCATTTCGTCATAACACTCATACATTGTTGGTAAGAAGAGACAGGGGGAGTGAGTGGCAAATGAATGAAGGTGCACGTAAAGAATTGGAATATGCCATTGATGAAATTACAGAAATTGCAAAGGGTTTCGGCTTAGATTTTTATCCGATGCGGTATGAAATTTGTCCTGCAGATATTATATATACTTTTGGAGCATATGGGATGCCAACTCGTTTTTCGCATTGGAGCTTCGGAAAGCAATTTTATAAAATGAAAATTCATTATGACTTAGGATTAAGTAAAATATATGAGTTAGTTATCAATTCAGATCCGTGTTATGCTTTTTTACTTGATACAAATTCACTTATACAAAATAAATTGATCGTTGCCCACGTATTAGCGCATTGCGACTTTTTCAAAAATAATGTCCGTTTTAGCAATACAAAAAGAGATATGGTTGAGAGTATGGCTGCCACAGCTGATAGGGTTAAATATTACGAATTAATTCATGGAAGGAAAGAAATAGAAAAATTTCTTGATGCGGTTCTTTCTATACAAGAACATATCGATCCATCACTCATGCGTCCTAAGCTAGCATGGCATTATGATAACGATAATCTAGAGGATAATATTCAGAAGCAACGAACACCTTATGATGATTTATGGACTTTGGATGAAAAGGACAAAAATAAGCCGCTTAATAACAAAAAGAAGAAAAAATTTCCTCCTAGCCCTGAAAAAGATATTATGCTTTTTATAGAAGAATACAGCCGAGAGCTAGAAGAATGGCAACGAGATATTTTAACGATGATGCGAGAGGAAATGCTATACTTTTGGCCACAATTAGAGACCAAAATCATGAACGAAGGCTGGGCATCGTTCTGGCATCAGCGCATATTAAGGGAGTTAGATTTATCGAGTGATGAATCAATTGAATTTGCCAAATTAAACGCTGGTGTAGTTCAACCTTCAAGAACGAGCATTAACCCATATTATCTTGGGTTAAAAATATTTGAAGACATTGAGGAGCGTTACAATAATCCTACAGAAGAAATGATTGAGCACGGTGCCCAACCACATTCAGGGCGTGAAAAAATGTTTGAAGTAAGAGAAATAGAATCAGATATATCTTTCTTACGTAATTATTTAACGAAGGATCTCGTTTTCCGCGAGGATATGTATTTGTTTCAGAAGCAAGGGAAGGATTATAAAATCGTTGATAAAGACTGGGAGAATGTACGTGACCAACTTATTAATATGCGAGTAAACGGAGGATTTCCGTACATTACCGTTAATGATGGGGACTATTTAAAAAATGGAGAGCTTTACTTAAAGCACTGGTATGAAGGAATCGAACTTGATTTAAAATATTTAGAGAAAGTGCTTCCTTTTATTTATCAGCTATGGGGCAGAGCAGTTCATATAGAGACAGTCATCGAAAATAAAAACATTTTATTTACGTATGAAGGAAAAAATGTTCACCGAAAGTATATGTAATAAGGTTAAGCATAATTAAGAGCATGATGGGTCGGATCATCTATACTTGAATCTATATTCCCTATTCAGGGGTCAAAGCAGAGGGTCGGACCCTTACGTATAAAGTATGTAACGGTTCACATAAGTGTCATAAATAGTAAGTTTTTCAATGGATAACATATAGTAAGATATAGCGTAAGGAGTTATTTTTTTTCACTTTATTTGTGAATAATATCACAAACTTTCGAATAGTATTGTCAAATTATTGGGATTTTGATATGGAGGCGATGTGAAATGGGAAATTGTAACTGTAACCATAATCATGAAACGATGAAAGCAGCAGTAGTAAAAGAATTTAAGAAGGAGTTATCGGTAGAATGTGTTGAAAAACCGAAGGCTTCAAACGGACAAATATTAGTGAAAATAAAAGCTTGTGGTGTGTGCCATACTGATTTACACGCAGCTCATGGTGATTGGAAAGTAAAGCCTAAGCTACCATTGATCCCTGGTCATGAAGGAGTGGGAGAGGTTGTAGAGGTTGGCGAAGGTGTTACACACCTCAACGTTGGAGATAGAGTAGGTGTACCTTGGTTATATTCAGCTTGTGGTCAATGTGAATATTGCTTAACAGGAAGAGAAACCTTATGTCTTAACCAGCATAATGCAGGGTATTCTATCGATGGTGGATATGCAGAATATTGTTTAGCAGCTGCTGATTATGTAGTTAAGGTACCAGAAAATTTAGGCTACGTAGAAGCTGCACCAATTTTTTGTGCCGGTGTGACAACATATAAGGCGTTAAAAGTTGGTGAAGCTAAGCCAGGTGATTGGGTTGCTATCTATGGTATAGGTGGATTAGGACATGTAGCCGTACAATATGCTAAAGCAATGGGATTCAAAGTAGTGGCTGTAGATACATTTAGTGAAAAATTAGATCTTGCTAAAGAGCTTGGAGCAGATGATACGGTTAACCCACTTGATGAAGATTCTGCAGAATACATCCAAAGGGAGTTCGGTGGCGTTCAAGCATCGATTTGTACAGCAGTTTCAAAAAAAGCATTTGATGAAGCTTATCGTGCAGTAAAACGCGGTGGAAAATGTGTTGCAGTTGGACTACCTCCTGAAATGATTGAAATACCAATATTTGATACAGTTTTAAATGCTGTTAGTGTAGTAGGATCGATTGTTGGGACTAGAAAGGACTTACAAGAGGCTTTACAATTTGCTGCAGATGGAAAAGTGAAAACAACGGTCACGAAAGCTAAGTTAGAAGATATTAACGAAATATTTACTGATCTTGAAGCGGGCAAAATTAACGGACGAGTTGTTATGGAAATATAAAAAGGCTCTTTTAGTAAACTTTTTATTTGCTGCTATTGTTATCCAATTAGTACCAAAAAAAGTGGTTCAACATGGTTAGTCATTGTTGTACAAAAGAAAAGATGCCACGAACTCTAGTTGAGTACGTGTTTGGTTCTTAGTACGAAAAGCAACAATTAATGCGAAAATAGCCTATAAAGTAGAAGAAAGCTCAAAAGCAAAAATTGCTTTTGAGCTTTACTATATTTATAAGGTTGCTTCAGCTGCATCAACGGTATGTTTTAATAACATTGAAATAGTTACAGGTCCAACGCCTCCTGGAACTGGTGTGATTGCACTAGCATATTGTAAACAGCTATCATAATCTGCATCACCAACATTTCCTTTGTTGTAACCCGCATCAAGCACGACAGCACCTTCTTTAAGCCATTCGCCTTTAATAAAATTAGGTTTGCCAACTGCAGCAACCACAATATCTGCTTGTTTAATAATATCTGCTAAATTTTGTGTTTTTGAATGACATGTCGTTACAGTCGCATTCCTGTTGAGCAGCATCATTGACACTGGTTTTCCTAATATAGGGCTTCGTCCAACAACAACGGCATGTTTACCTTCAATTGGCAAGGAATAAAAATCAATAATTTCTAAAATAGCTGCAGGTGTACAAGAAGGATATTTTCCAAAGCCAAACGATGTTTGTCCAAAACCGAGACTAGTAACACCATCTACATCTTTTTCAATATCAATTGCTTCAAAGGCAGCCCGTTCATCTATTTGGCTTGGCACTGGGTGCTGCAATAAGATGCCATGTGTAGAAGGATCATTATTAAGCTCCTGAATGATTTGTAATAGTTCTTCAGTTTGAGTTTCTTTTGGTAGATGAATGCGTTTTGAGAAAATGCCTAACCGGTCGCACGCATTCCCTTTCATTTTTACATAAGTGGCAGAAGAAGGATCATCTCCAACTAAAATTGTAGCTAAACAAGGATTAACGCCTCGCTCTTTTAAGGCAGATACACGCATTGTTAAGCTGTCTTTTACAGAACTGGCAACCTTAGTTCCATCTAAAATCAATTTTTCTTCCAACTTTATCCCTCCTATATTATATACAAAGAGGCTGGAGAAAACGTAATAGTGCTTAATAGTCTAATATTTTCATGTATTCCTGTTTATTAAGAAAAGCCTAATTTGTTTTAATGTATGGTTCCTACATTCATATCAATAAAAACTCCTAGACTAAATTTGGCACATACGCTGATCCAGATGCCTCTGCCCAGACGACACGGCAATTTCTTTTACAGCTCCCTCGTGGTTCATTCCACAATTGTCGTCAGTAACTGTAAAGAATAACGGCTCTTTTTTCGTAAACTTTGTTGCTAATGTAAAAACAGTATGCTGAGGATATCATGCAGCTTTCAAGTAATTAATTAAATGAATAGGCTCCATGTACGCTCGTTAATATTCTGTATTTTCTTTGTACAAGAAGCAACAGTCAATGCAAGATATGATAGACCATGTTCATTGTATAATAAATCACGAACAATATCTACAAAATCATATCCTAATGTTCAGTTTTTTTATGTGTAAATCAAATTAATGTCACATTTCACGAACCCACTGTGAGATTTTGTTGGTCAAGTCTTGAGAAGTGTCTGCATTTGTATGGGATTTGAGTGAAGAATAAAGTATGCTTTTAAGCGTTTCAGCGTCCTGTTCATAATCAACTTTGAAAGACCACTCAATAATGGGAATAGCGATAATAGTATACTCTTCTTTTTTATTTTCGTATAAGTATATTTTTTCTTGTTGGTTATTGATTATAGCTTTGCGAATTTTCATCTTTATCATCCTTATTATCTATAATGTATGTTTTAGTAAATTGTAGCCTGCGCTATGTACAAATCTGTTGTTGCTATCATTATGCACAACGGAAGCAGCTCTTCTATACATTTATTTTTGATGAATTTCTATGATTTGTAAAGTCTGTATTATTGAATTTCATAAAAAACGAAATAAATAAATGCGTTTTCAATTATGTGAATAGGTGTGGCAGTTTTGTGAAATAAATGTGAAGTTTTATTTTGAAATTGTCAAAAAGTATCTTGTAGTGATGTTAATTAATGTGAGATTTATCACATTTTTCAATTATTTAAAATGGTACTTTTATTATGATAGTAATGTTTTTAAGATCTTTGCTCAAGGAGGGGGGATCATTCTGAAAGGTATGAATCTGCTAAAAACATTAATAGGTGGTCTAGCTGCTTACGAATTACTTTCACTTATGAAAGGTGGAAACAAAACTGTTCTTCGTCCTCCTGGAGCAGCTGAAGAAGATGAATTTTTAGCACTATGTGTACGTTGTGGAAAGTGTAATCAAGCATGTCCGTATGACAGCATTAAGATGGGTACTGAGGCGCATGGTTTCGGCTTAGGTACACCATTTATTGAAGCTAGAGAAAATCCTTGTAGATTATGTGAAGATTTCCCTTGTGTTGAGGTTTGTCCTACAACTGCCTTATCTGGAATTAACCAAGTTGAAGACGTTCAAATGGGAACAGCAATCATTGATCCTGAACATTGTATCGCTTATGAGGGGGTGCGTTGTGAAGTATGTTATCGCGAATGTCCGCTTATTGATGAAGCGATTAAATTAGATATTTACCTAAAACCCGGTGACGATATTCATGCAGTGTTCGCCCCAATCATTGATGTCGATAAATGTGTAGGATGTGGGATTTGTGAACAAAGATGTGTTGTTGACAATCCTGTTGCAATTCGTGTGAAGCCACGAGAAGTAAGAGGATTGTTTTAGCTTTTATAAAAAGAAACAGAATTTGTAATGGGGGAGGAGTTATTTAATGGAGTTAACACGCAGATCTTTATTAAAAGCAACTGCAGTTTCCGCAACATTAGCAGTTGCAGGCTGTAAAAAGGATGAAGCGACAACACCAGTAGAACCACAAAATGATCCTGTCGTACAGGAAATGGCTAACGTTGAACCTGATGAATGGAAATCAACGGTATGTCGCTTCTGTGGGACTGGTTGTGGAGTACTCGTTGGTGTAAAAGATGGTAAAGTTGTTGCCACAAAAGGTGATCCTGACAACCGTTCGAGTCGTGGCTTAAATTGTATTAAAGGGTATTACGTAGGAAAGATTCTTTTTGGCAAAGATCGCTTAACGAAGCCATTAATTAGAGAAGACAAAAGTAAAAAAGGGACGATGGAAGGTTTTCGAGAGGCATCTTGGGAAGAAGCTTTAGATTTAGTTGCAAATAAATTAAAAGACAATCACGCTAAAGACCCTAAATCTATTGCCTTTTGGGGATCAGGTCAACAGACGATCACTGAAGGGTATGCATCAGTGAAGTTATGGAAAATAGGATTGTTAAATAATAATATTGATCCAAATGCACGTCTTTGTATGGCAAGTGCAGTTGCTGGATTTATGAAGACATTCCAATCAGATGAACCAATGGGATCTTATCGTGATTTAGATGAAGCTGATGTTTTTGTCACATGGGGAGCAAATATGGCAGAGATGCACCCAGTTCTATATTCACGTCTAACTGCAAGAAAATTAAGTGGTACGAATGTCAAACATTATGACTTAACAACGAGACCATCCCGTACTTCTGAAACTGCGGAATCCGTACTTGTCTTTAGACCGCAAACGGATTTAGCTATTGCGAATGCTATCGCCAACTATCTCATAGTCAATGATGCGTATGACAAGAAGTTTGTTGAAGAACATTGTCAGTTCAAAGCAGGTACCGAAAACCTTGGTCATACATTCGATGACAATTATGAAGCTACAGAGGTTGGAAAGGTTGCAGGGAAAGACTGGAATATAACATTTGAAGAATATAAACAAATGGTGAGTGAATACACGCTTGAAAAGGCCGCAGAATTATCTGGTGTTCCAGCTGAACAGATTGAAGAATTAGCAAAAGAGTTCGCTGATCCGAATAAAAAAATCATGTCACTTTGGACGATGGGAATGAACCAGCATACAAGAGGGACTTGGATTAACAATTTAGTATACAACCTTCACCTTATGACTGGTAAAATAAGTAAACCTGGTAACGGCCCATTTTCATTAACGGGCCAACCAAGTGCGTGTGGGACAGCTCGGGAGGTTGGTGTATTTGCACATCGTCTACCAGCTGACTTAGAGGTGAAAAAACCGGAACATAGACAATTTAGTGAATTGATTTGGAATCTTCCAAAAGGATACTTAGATCCGATTGAAACACCAGGATATCATACGGTCAAAATGTTCCGAGAATTGGGTAACGGAAATGTTAAGTTTATGTGGAGTATGTCAAACAACTGGGGACAAACGATGCCTAAGCTCAACCGCTTCAGAGGGAATGACCCTGACGGAAAAGGTGTGAAGGATGGATTTATCGTCGTATCTGAAGTTTATCCGACTCGTTCAACTGAGATGGCAGATGTTGTTTTTCCAGCATCCATGTGGGTGGAGAGAGAAGGACAATTTGGTAATGCTGAAAGACGTAGTAATGTTTTTGAAAAATGTACTGAACCGCCAGGTGAGGCAAAATGGGATTTATGGGCAATTGTTCAAGTAGCAAAACGTGTGCTTGAAGGTAAAAAAATAGGTGATAAAGATGCCTTTGATGTTATATTCGGCAATATTTGGGATTATGACAAAAATGATTTACTTGAGGACCAGCATGAAGTAAACAAAATACTTTGGGAAGAGTACCGAATGTTCTCTAATCCACATACGCATGAAAATCCTGAAGTACAGGAGCTCGGCAAGCAATTAAAGACTAAAGCAAAACAGTTAGCACCATATGAAGAGTACTTTAAGCAACACGGTATATGCTGGCCTGTTCGTGAAGTGAATGGCGAATGGCTCGAAACAAATTGGCGTTATTCGTATGGAAAACAAGAGGACGGTTTTGACCAATACAATATTGAGGAATTCGGTCAACCAGGAAGATATAAAGACATTGATTTTTATAAATCTACTGATCATAGACCTACGATTTTCTTCCGTCCATTTGAGGATGCATCTGAGATTCCAGATAAAGAGTATCCGTTTTGGTTATGCACTGGTCGCGTGTTGGAGCATTGGCATAGCGGTTCGATGACAAGACGTGTTCCAGAATTACACCGAGCAGTACCTGAGGCATTTTGTGAAATTCACCCTGAGGATGCAGAAGCATTGGGCATAAAAACAGGTGATATGGTCAAGGTTATTACACGTCGTGGTGAAGTGAAAGTGAAAGCTACGACAAAAGGGCGTGGAAATCCACCTAAAGGTCTTATCTACGTACCATTCTTTGCGGAAGAAACATTAATTAATTTAGCAACACTAGACACATATTGTCCGATTTCTAAACAACCCGACTATAAAAAATGTGCAGTTAAGATTGAAAAGGCTTAGGGGGTGAGCACATGAAAAAAAGAAATTTGTTATTATTTGTAATTACTGTATTAGTCTTTAGTCTTATTGGTTGTTCTAATGATACTGCAGATCCGGTGCAGCAAACAGAACCAGAAGTAACTGAAGAGCCTGCTGTTGAGACGGTCACATTACCACAATTATCATCTGATGACAGAGAAGATGCTGCATCGATGGTATTACAAGGAGCACCACCAATGCAACCAGATGACCATATTGACAGATGGAACCCTGAGTTACGATATGAAAGCTGTACTGCATGTCATGGAAATGAAGCAACAGGTGCGCCTACACCGCCTGCCGACCATTATGTAGATGACAAAATAGGCAATCCAATCTATAGAGATAACTGTATTCAGTGCCATGCTACACAAAACGATACAAAACCTGCTTTTAACCAACCATAAATGAAAAATATTATATCAATACAACGAGGTAAAGGTGGTTGTAAGTTTCTAAAGAAAAACTTTGCTGTCTACGAAAAAACAACAATACAGACAAAATATATCATGAAAAATATGTCATAAGTAGTACAACAGGCCTCACAATTTCAATATGCTGTACAAGAGTAAAAATTAATCAGCATATAGATTTTATCTAATGTGAGGTCAGTTTTATTTATTTTTCAGAAGATGTATGTGTAAAGGGGGAGATTTTATGGTGATTTCTGGCATCCTTATTGAGACGATTATAGGAAAAGCAAGGGAAGCTGCAACCGAACTTGAAAAAATTTCTGGAGTAGAGGTACATCATATTGAAGCTGAATCAAAGGTAATCATTACTCTAGAGGCAGATACGATTAATGATAGCTACGAAACATCGAAGTTATTTGAGGGAATTGAGGGTGTACTTACGGTATGTCTTGTGTATACAAATTTTGAGGGGCAACAAATCTCTGAGGTAGATGTTTTACAATGAAAGAGAAAATGACTAGGCGCAGTTTCTTTTCACTTAACATCAGTTCTACAATCGGCTTTATAGGGAATTTTATCGCACCACAAATAGAACAAGAGAGAGATTTTATTCGACCTCCAGGTGCAGAAAGTGAATTAGCCTTTTTAACTTCGTGTACTCGTTGTGGTATCTGTAAAGATGTATGTCCAGAAAATACGATATCTCTTTTTTCAATGAAACACGGAGCAAAGCTTACCAACACTCCCTATCTTGATCCTAATGATATTGCATGTACTTTTTGTGAAAAGTGTATTGATCATTGCCCTACAAGCGCGTTAAGTAAAGATGGCTTGATGCAAAACCCTGCCATAGGCAAAGCTGAAATCAAACAACAAAATTGTTTGGCTTTTCGTGAAGTGATGTGTGATTACTGTGTGAGGTCATGTCCTATTGATGGGGCATTAAAGATAATAAATGGGAAACCTACAGTTGATGATAAGCTTTGTAATGGATGCGGACTGTGTGTTTCTAGCTGTATTCAACAGTACAAAGGGATATTTGTAAATACTATATAAGCTTACTTTGGAGGGATCACGTATGTTATCGAATATTGGTGTACCAGGTCTTATCCTTATTCTCATCCTTGCTCTTGTCATATTTGGACCTAACAAGCTTCCAGAATTGGGGAGAGCAGTAGGGTCAACATTAAAAGAATTTAAAAAAGCAACAAAAGAATTAGTTGATGATACAGGCAAAGAAGTGATAGAAGCAAAGCAGGTTATTGAGGAAAGCACAGAGTCAGTAAAACAATAACGCTTTCAAGTACTTAAGGAAGGTCTGTTAATTTTCTAAAAAAATGTGTGTTTTCTAAGTAAACAATAATTTAATTTCAACTAGAGTTCAGATGTCTTCTCATCTTTAAAGTAATGTCAACCGTATAAAACCTTAAATATATATAATGATAACAAGGAACCTCATGTGAGGATGAGATGGATGAGATCGAAAAGAAAAACATATCGTAAATGGACAGTTGTACGAAGGTTCGTGCAGTTTTCAATTTTATTGTTGTTTCTTTCTCCATTGTTTTTCGTAGAAGTTGAGGGTGATAACTTCTTTTTCGGTTCATTATCATCCTCTAGTTTATTTGGAATTGTTCTATCAGATCCTTTTGCTACACTACAAGTTATGCTTGCTTCAAAAACCTTTCATTTAACTTTTATCGGTAGTGCGTTAATTATTTTGCTGTTTTATGTACTGATCCGTGGGAGAGTATTTTGTAGTTGGGTATGTCCAGTCAATACGATGTTAGATTTCATTGATAAAATTAGGGGAATTATCCAGTTGCCTGATAAACACATGGATAGGCATTTAAAGGTATACTTTGCTGGACTTGTTCTACTATTATCATTCGTAATTAGTGTACCAGTATTTGAGGTTTTCTCACCAATCGGATTTACGATGCGAAACATGTTATTCACTGGTGGAGTTGGTTTTTGGCTATTGCTCTTTATCATGTTATTTGACCTATTCATTTCTAAAAGAGGCTGGTGTCGATATATTTGTCCTCTTGGTGGCTTCTATCAAGCCATTGGTAGAGTTGGAATGTTTCGTGTGAAATTTGACCATGATTTATGTACGGGCTGTGATCGTTGTCGACAAGTTTGCTTCGCTGATCCAGATATCTTAGAACCTGCAATTAATCGTGAAGAGCAATATGTATCAGCAGGTGATTGTAGCCTTTGTGGCATGTGTGTTGATCACTGTCCAACAAACGCCTTAATAATAGCGATGCGAAAAAGCGATAATCTCAAAAACGAGTATTGGAACGATGAGCGGATAAAAGCATAAAAAATACTATGTTGATGGATACCTTCCAACAACATAGTATTTTTCTTATCATTGCAACAATTCTCCATCAGTTTTTTCACTTCTTTTTCGGGATGGTAACAGAAATGGTAGTTCCCTCATTAATTTTACTTTGAATGTTAAGAGTGCCGTGATGAAGATCAATTATTTTTTGAGATATTGCAAGTCCAAGGCCTGTTCCTTCTTTGTGGGCATTTGTTTGATAAAACATTTTCGTAATGTTAGATATTTCTTCTTCCTCAATACCGTTGCCTTCGTCCATTACAGTAACGATTACATTATCATTCGTTTCAGTACATGTAATAGTAATGCTACTGTTTTGTGGAGAATATTTAATCGCATTATCCAGTAAATTAATGAGCACTTGCTTCATACGATTCGGATCGATCTCACTTAATACTTGGGTATCTGAGGTATCGAAGATTATTGAAATATGTTTGTTTGATGCCTTTGCTTTCATTTGAGAAGTTACATCATTAATTAGTCTTGAAAGGTCTGTAGTTGATAAATTTAATCTAATCGAATCTCTGTTATATGCAGAGAAATCTAACAAGTCTTCTACTAAGCCTATTAATCGATCTGTTTCCTTTTGAATTATTGATAGTCCAAGAGTTGTCTCTTCTTTATTTGCTAAGTCCCCAGAGAGCATTGTTTCACTCCACCCTTTAATACTTGTAAGGGGTGTGCGAATTTCGTGGGATACTGAAGATATAAATTCGTTTTTCATTTTATCATTTTTCGTTAATTCTTCAGCCATATAATTAAAGGTCTTTGCTAGTGTACCAATTTCATCAATGTAAGATTCTTCTATTCTACTTTCAAAATTACCTTTCGCAATTTTTTTTGTTGCGCCTGTTAATTCATAGATTGGCTTAGCAATGGAGTTGGCTAAAGTATAACTAATAAGAAAGGTTGCAATCATAACGACAGCACCTATACTAATTGATATCCAATAGATATTTTGAACTGTCCGATCTACTTCTTCTAAGGAAGTAATATAGCGAATCACAGCATAAGGTTCACCCTCATCTATGAGGGGAGTAGAAACAGCGAGCAGTCTTTCATTTGCTACATCGTTATTCATATACCAAGAAATTGTTTTGCCCCTTAATGCCTCTTGTACATCTTTTGTTTTAATAAGCGATTCAATTCCAAAGCCACTCGATGTAGTTAAAACTCTTCCTTCTTCGTTTATGACTTGTAAATCTGCTCCTTCATGTATAAGGTTATCTCGAATAATGGACAAGTTCTGATCCAAATTCTGTTTTGTAATATTCATTTGTCGATTAGCTAAGGAAGCTGAAATTTCTGCATGGTTAATTAATGATTTTTCT
Organism: Bacillus sp. SM2101; assembly: GCF_018588585.1. Lineage (NCBI taxonomy): Bacteria > Bacillati > Bacillota > Bacilli > Caryophanales > Bacillaceae > Bacillus > Bacillus sp. SM2101. The sequence goes on along the minus strand of NZ_JAEUFG010000019.1, from coordinate 38,676 downwards.
ATCCCATCATAATAATAAAAGTGAATGATACCGATAAAAATACCTTCAAATAGCGCTACTGTTAATAAAATAACAAGCGTATAATGTATAACAATGCGTCTCTTAATTCCAGTAATCATATTTCTTTATCGCTCCACTGGTATCCGTAACCCCAAACTGTGGATATAAGAGTAGGGTGAGAAGGGTCTTTTTCGATTTTTTGTCGCAGTCTACGAATATTTACATCAACTATTTTTGTATCACCTGGATAATCAAGCCCCCATACTTCATCAAGTAAATCATTGCGATTAAAAGGCTGTTCTTTGTTCTCGATAAGTAGCTTTAATAAAGCAAATTCGGTCGGTGTTAAGTCTATAAGTTGATCTCCTTTTTTAACTTGCTTTTTCTGAGGGAAAAGTTCCATAAATAAATCATTATTAACATTGTTAGGTTGCGAAATTTTCTTAGTTAACATGTTAACCCTTCTAATTAACGATTTAATTCGAGCTAATAGTTCTTTCGGACTGAATGGTTTATTGACATAATCATCAGCTCCAGTAATTAAACCTTGTACACGGTCAACTTCTTGAACTTTTGCTGTTAGCATAATGATACCAACACTTTCATTCTGCGCTCTAATATGTTTACAAACCTCAAACCCGTCCATCCCAGGTAACATAATATCTAATAAAATAATAGAAATTTCTGGATGTTCACGAGCGATTGAAAGGCCTTCTTCACCGTTATCTGCTTCAAGGACGTGATATCCTTCTCGTTTTAAATTAATTGTTATAAAGCTCCGAATACTTTCTTCATCTTCTATTACTAATATTGTATACATGTGTCCACCCTCCAATCTCTTTCTGAAGTTAAAAGTGAATTAGCTTAAAATGCTTCTGGAGTGTTTTATCAAAAAATGACGTATAAAAAACTCTCGTTTTTGTTCGAGCGAGCATGAATTCTTCTTTGGCTTGTTGTGCCTCAGATATAGGAGAAATAGTGATATCAAATAACTTTTCTCCATTGCTTGCTTTAATAAAGGTGATGCGAGAGCTTATATCACCTTGTAATAATGTAAAGTCACTATCCCATTCTGAAGGTATTTCAAAATAAAACCCATTTTCATAGTTATAATACCTTTCATTAACGAGGGATAGGGAGGTAAGGCCATCCCATTCATAATATGTGGTGATATAAGGAATCATCCGATAATGTATGTCCTCGTAAAAAGCTGGAACTCGCTCCTCGGCTATTTCCAATATGCCGTCATGATTAGTGTCCTCACTATTTATCATATTAAATTTGTAGAATCTAAATTGATCATTAAATGCTTGTTGAAGAGTGTTGTTTTCTACTGTAATGATCTCAGTACTGTAACTATTAGGACCAAGCGAATAATCAAGTAACACGCCTTTTTTTGATTCAGTCACAAAGCCATTAATGACATTGTAAAATCCAAGTGTGGAGTTTAACCTTAATTCATCAAGCACTATAGGTTGGTTATCCTGAAAGTTATATAGGGACAATATTGGGACTACATAAGGATTGGTAGATTCTAGTTCATATTTTACTACTATAAAATCTAATTGGTTATCTTGGTCTAGATCATCAATAACATATGTGTATAGAGGTGTATTAAGAATTTCTTTTAGCATACCCTCGTTATATTGAAATATGGACATTTGTTTTTCACTGTAGCCATTTTCACTTGTAGAACTGATAATTACTTCAGGGTGTCCATTATTTGTTAAGTCGAAAAATGTTAATTCTTCAATATATTGACCGTTAAGTTCAATTTGATCAACTACTGCCCAATCGTTGTTATTCTGTTTAAGTATTAAGCCAATTAATGTTTCAGACTGTTCTTTCTCTGTATAAAAAACTACACCTTCGTCATATTTATCGTCGTCAAGGTCTATTAAGGTGATTGTATTATTACTTTGCGTCTGCAATGGAGTAATTAATGTTGCATCGATAGGTAATAGCGCATCGATCGTGCTTTTTAAACTAGCCCTTTTCTTATCTAGTTGAGGTGGTTTCATTAGTTCGACGTTTGATTGAATAATATTACAGCCAGCTAGAAGAAAAACACTAAATAAGAACGAAGCATAATAAAACTTTTTCATTAAGGAATCCTCCTTAAATAATTGTTAATATATTCTAAATAAACTTTGTTATTTTAAGTTAAGAGCTTTTTGTCGCATAGTTTGTTGTTTTACTTCCTAAGTAATGGTCACGTACATAACGAGAACTCGTGGCAGCTTTCCCTATAAAACAAGGACAACCGAATAAAAATCACTTCTTGCGGTTCTATTTAACAATAGCAACAAAGTTTATGAAAAGAGCCTAAATTAATGAAAACGTTTAAAGAAGCTATTGAATTAATATCCCTAAATTGAGGTCAGTTCTTACTTCTTTAGCACTCCATTACCTGGATAGTAAATTAAAGTGTTGTAGAAGCGATTCATCATCAAAGTTAGTATAATAAACTCTAGTATTTGTTCTTGCAATTTCTATTTTATTTGGTAGTTCTTCTGCATCGGATATTGGAGATATGAAAATATCGAACAAAGGTTCATTTTCATTGATAGTAATAAAAGTAATTTGACTATCGTCGTCTGATAGATGCAATGTATAATTTTGTTCCCAGTCTGTTGGGATGTCAAAGTAGAAGCCATTACTATAGCTATAAAACCTTTCATTAATGAATATTAAGCCTGTTTTTCCATCCCACTGATAGAACCTAGTAATATAAGGAATCGTTGCATATGAGTTATTCTCATATCCGAATGGTATTCGAAGTGTTCCTATTTCTATTATGCCGTCATTATTTATATCCCCACTCTCGACGTGATAATCTTTCCACAAGGGATCAGGCTCTGTATAACTTCTTTGTAAATTGTTACGTAACGATTGGTTTTCAACAGTAATGATATTTGTAGAAGCAGAGCGGCTTCCAAGCCCAACATCAAGTAAAATTCCTTTTAGGGTAGGCGTAACAAGACCACTGACGACATTATAGTACGATCCTTCAAAAGGAAGTGAAATACTGTCAATAGAGACAAAGTTTTCACCTTCATAATGATACAAAGTGAGTACTGATGAAATGTCTTCATCGTGATAGATCGTAACGAAGTCTGCGATACCATCTTGATCTAAATCATCAATGACAATATTAGCTAGCTTGTCTGTATATATATTCATCATTTTTCCATTGTTTAATTTGAAAAGGTTATATTCCTTTTCTCGGGAGAAACGTGGGTATTCAACAGAAGAGCCTATAATTATCTCCGGAAATCCATCGTTAGTAATATCTGCAAAATCTAAATTAGTTAAATAAACACCATTTAATTGGATTTTATCTAAAACTTCCCAACCCTCATCCGTCTCCTTAAATATTAAGCTTATTAAGTGTTGTTTATCTTGTTCTTTTTGATAAATGATCACAGCTTCATCATTGCCATCTTTATCTAAATCTACGAGTGTGATCGTATTAAAATCGCCACTTTCTGTCGTACTAATCAATGTATCATCTTCACTTAATAATGAATCAACATAGCTTTTTAAACTTGCCTTTTTACTATCTAATTGAGGTGGCTTCATTAATTCGACATTTGGCTTAATAATATCACAGCCAGTTAGCAAAATAGCACCAAACAAGAACAATACAAAAAACTTTCTCATGAAGGAATCCTCCTGAATATATAAATAGTTTCCCAAAAGTTCTACGTATTATTTTTAAAGACTTCCGCTTTTGCTTGGGTAGTTGTTTTTTATGCTAAATAATCACTACTAATATAGAGAAAAACAATTAGGAAACAATTACAGAACTATTCCATCGGTATTATATCGAAAAACAGCGAATGAAGGGTAACAAAATAGTAACAAATTGTTTAATGTGATTATTGGAAGTCGTAGATATGAGTTTATGAATGTTTATTAAGCTTCCTAGACTCGACATAGAAAGCTTGAATGATATGAAGTATATTATGTAGTTTGACAATTATTTTGTCTAAGGAGAGAGGAAGATGAATAAAGCATCACAAATATATTTGGATGAATTTTGCAAGTCCCAAGGTCATGATGAGCAAAAATCAGTAAGTGCTTGGCAATTTGGAGCTAATCCAGACCATCTAGCTCAATTGGTGATAGATGGTATAAAAACAGCGACATGCTCTGGATTAATATTTTATGAAATTGAAAACAAGCCACTACCTGCTGTTGAAGATTATAGTATTGTATTAAATAGTAAGGCTCTTTTCGTAAACTTTGTTCCTTCTTTTACTTATATTTGAGTAGTTGATGTCTTATATTCTTTAGCGATGAAAAGATGCCACGAACGTTAGTTATAATCGTGCTTAGCTTTTGTTACGAACAACAACAATTCATGCGAAAACAGCACATAGTAAAGACGAACCTGTAGCAATTATTAAAACAGTAGAAGTGAAAATTATGCCAATGAATGAGGTTTCTGAGGATTTTGCTGTTGCAGAAGGCGAAGGGGATAGAACTTACGAATATTGGAAAGATGCTCACGTGAAATTCTTCTCTAATGAGTTAAGTAATTTAGGGATTGAATTTTCAGAGGATATGATCGTTGTATGTGAACGTTTTAAATTAATCGATGTAAAAAACAATTGATTTAACGCTTGGAATTTATTCCAAGCGTTATTGTATATTTCAGATTTGTTATAAGTTATTTATTTTTTTAAATAAGGTTCTCTTCGTAAACTTTGTTGCTATTTGTACTACAACATTTTTAGAACTCAATAATAGAAAAGATGACCTTAACGTTAGGTATTTACGTGTTTATATCTAAGAACGAAAAGCAAAAATCAATGAGAAAAGCCTTTTCAAATATAGTTAGTTCGAAGAACGGATTTTAGTTAATCTTTGAACTTTTCCATAAGTTATCGTTCTCCATATCCATTCAAACGGTCCGAATTGAAATCGACGAAGCCAAATGTAGCTAAAAATGATTTGAACCGGAAAGATAATAATGGTTATGATAAGACCTTGCCATAAAGTGATTTTGGAGTATAATCCAAAGCCAAAGAATAGAATAAAACAAATTATTGTTTGACCAAGGTAGTTGGTCAGCGCCATTTGACCTGCATAACGCAGTGGCTGTAATAACTTTTGCCATAATTCACTTTCTAGCAACAGTATAATTGTCACAATATAAAAAATAGAGAGAAGCATTCCGCTAAAACTTACAAAAAAGTAGTTCTGCGCACTAAACATAAAATTTACTGATTCATGCTGGCTGTACAGATAAATGATCATAGCTAATGATGGAATACTAAGCAGCAGGGTGATGAGCTGAGTTCTTTTAAGTTGTTTTTTCAATGTTGATACTCTTCGGAATAAATCGATTTTACCAGCGAACAAGCCGAGTAAAAATGTCCCTAATATGTCTGGTAAGATTAGTGGAAGATTAACTAATAGCATTGGGACCTCGTTGGATATTCTCCAGTTCATTAATTGAACATAAGAAAATGTTTGAAAGGCATACTTTTTTTCAATCCCCTCTGCCATTGTCTCTTGAACAATTTGTTCATTTAAATCTACATCTGTGAATGATTCAGATAGTTGGGCAAATAACGCTGAGACACCCATGAGCAACTGAAATGAAAGAAGAAGGACGAAAGCCCAAATCAATATTGTTTTTGCTTTTCTACGATAGAATAGTAGTAGAAAAAAGCCTGCTATCGCATATGTATGTAGTATATCTCCATGCCAAAAAAGGAGGATGTGAAGTACTCCAAATAGTAAAAGTGCTAATAATCTTTTTGAAAACAACCAATTAACGTTTGCACCCCTCGCTTCTGCACGAGTCATAAAAATATAAAATCCTAGCCCAAATAGAAACGAAAAAATAGTATAAAATTTTGTTTGAACGAATAAATCAAATAATAGCCTTATCGTTTTATCGATTCCTGTATATGTCATAAATTCACTGCCAGAAAAAGAAGGCATATTTACTAAGAATATACCAAAAAGTGCAAAACCTCTAATAATGTCTAATGATACGATCCTATCTTTTCCTAAAGTGGATACGCTATTCATGTTATTTCCTCCTTATATAGACATAATGTATTACAATTATATAGTATTAATTAGGAAAATGTTACAAATAATGAAACTAAAGCTAGTTATAAACGTATAATAATAGACCTATATCAAATAGGAGGGGATATGATGGAAGTTTCATTGCAAATTAAACACCTTACGAAGGACATAGGTAATAAGAGAATTATAGATGATTTGACATTTGAGGTTTATCAAGGTGAAGTATTTGGTTTTCTTGGTCCGAATGGTGCTGGAAAAACTACGACTATACGGATGCTTGTCGGCTTGATGTCTATCACCTCAGGTGAGGTTCATATTAAAGGAGTAAACCTAAAAAAGAACTTTGAAGAAGCTCTTAGTCATGTAGGTGGAATAGTTGAAAATCCTGAAATGTATAAGTATTTATCAGGTTATCAAAATTTAGTTCATTACTCACGAATGATCAAGGGTATAACAAAGGAACGAATTGACGAGGTTGTTCGTTTAGTTGGACTCGAAAACAGAATAAAAAATAAAGTGAAAACCTATTCTCTCGGCATGCGCCAACGCCTAGGATTAGCACAAGCATTGTTACATAAACCATCATTGCTAATACTAGATGAACCTACAAATGGGCTTGACCCTGCAGGGATTCGAGAGGTAAGAGATTATTTACGTAAATTAGCGAGAGAAGAAGGATTAGCGGTGATTGTCTCAAGTCATCTGCTATCCGAAATGGAGCTGATGTGTGATCGAATTGCGATCATACAGCATGGTAAGTTGATCGGAGTTCAGCAGGTGAATGAATTTGTGAACGAGGGGGAAAAACTGAGAGTGTCGTTTTCAGTCGACTCTGTCGATCAAGCACAAGCAACGATTGACGCAGAATTTCCGACTATTACATCTCATATTCAACACGATAGAGTAGAAGTTGAAATTGAAAGAGAAAGTATACCTGAGCTTGTTACAAGTCTTGTACATAAGCAAGTGAAAATATATGAAATTGAACAAAAATCAAAATCTCTTGAAGATAGATTTTTAGAAGTGACTGGAGGGAATGTCATTGACTAATATGCTCTCACTTATTAGAAATGAGAATATGAAAATATATCGTCGTATATCTACATGGATACTGCTGGGCATATTAATTACATTTGTAACCATTTTTGGAGTAGCCTTAAAAGTAAATGCCCCTGAAGCAATTACTATGTGGACATTCATAGAAGAATCAAGTGGTTTAACAGTAATCATTACATTGTTTACTGTTATAATTGCTGGTGGAATTGTTGCTACAGAATTTACACAAGGTACGATTAAGCTACTCCTCATTCGTCCTGTTAGTAGAACGAAAATACTGCTCTCAAAATATTTGTCGACGATGCTTTTTGCTTTAACGACGCTCATGCTATTATTTGTTACCGCCTTTTTGTTAGGTGGATTATTATTTGGATTTGAAAGCTTTACAGATCCATATATTGCCCCTGATAGTACAGTAGAAAAATCTATGCTCGCGCATGTATTAAGCTTATACGGTTTAAATTTCGTGGACGTTTTGATGATGTCAACATTTGCGTTTATGATATCTACTGTGTTTAGAAGTAGCTCATTATCAATAGGATTGGCTATATTCTTAATGTTTGCTGGTTCTACAGCTGTCATGCTTTTAATAGGTATTGGATATGAAGAATGGGCAAAGTATCTATTATTTGCCAATACAGACCTTACCCAACATATTAACAATCGTCCATTAGTAGAAGGGACGACAATGAGATTTTCAATCAGTGTCCTCATTGTATATTTTGCTATCTTTGTTGGGCTATCTTGGATTGTCTTTAACAAAAGAGATGTAGCTGCATAGTACTTGTCTGTCCAATATGTTGTTATATGTAAAGCATCCAAAGGAAAATTGACCTTTGGATGCTTCTTCGATGATAGAGAAGCTAGTGTGTAAGTAATATCGTTTGAAAAATAATAAAGTTGTTACAAACATCATAGTTACATAAAAATGATAGTAACCGTATTCCACACAATGAACAGGTTGTGTAACAACTAGGAATTATGGAATTTTGAGATGATACTTATTAAGTTAAAGGGCAGGGTCATTTAGAATTAAGGAGTGATTAAAATTAGAAATACTTCAAAATTGTTAGGCATACTAGGAGGTTTCTCCAGCATATTTTTATGGATTATATTTAACTATTATAATCCTTATTCAAACCTAAAAGATACTGAACCGATGATAATTACATTTGTAATGTTGTTCCTTCCTGCTTGTTTAGCAATTGTAGCTTCTATAAAACTTAAAAAACATTTAATGTTAATCGCATTTTTGTGGTCACTTCCAATCAGTTTATATACAATGGGTACCCCTGGAATTTTTGCTTTATTTGGAGTCACGAGTATTACTTATTTAATTAGTTTTCTTTTTATGATATTAGTCAAGAAAAGGGATGCATTAGGCCATTGATTTTATTCTAGTAGCTAAATATGTTAGATATTACCTTAAAAGGCTCTTTATTAAAAACGCATGTGTAATTATGAAGTGTTTAACAGGGGTGACCAAGACTCTTGCACATGTTGAAATGTGTAGGTACTGACGCCATTCAAAGAGAGTTAGCATGACGACACTACACCTACACCGTTACCCCAATAGTGTGCAACGGTGCAGTAGGGTAGATTTAAGTGGTATACTTCGTTATATTTATTTTCACTTGTAAATGAAAGCTTGCAGTTAAATCAATGTCATAAATATTTGCTATAGCTATTAAGTAATAAAGAACATCATATAATTCCTCTTCAATCGTCCCTGATTGTTGTAAGCTTTGAACTTTAAGAATAACCTCAGACAATTCTCCAACTTCTTCAACTAGCTTGAGAGAGCTCTTTTCGTAAACTTTAATGCTATAGATCTTAAAACTGAAGATGAAAACGTCGCTTTCTCAACAGTCATCGTTTATAGAAGAAAAGATACCCGAAACCTAGTTGATTTTTGTCAAAGAAACAACATCCTATATGAGAACAGCCTTTGAGAATGTATGCATATTTCATAGAGGATTATGGGCATTATGTCGTAAATAGGCTGTTTCATATTTTATTTAACATCTTTTGTTTGTTGCTATTTAATTCAAAATAACTGGTTTAACTTGTTTTGTATAATTGAAGTACAAAAAGGGATTCGCACCAAAGAGATTAATGCTGCCGTCCTTCATAACAAATACATGATAATGAAGACCTGGTCCTTCTATTCCGTATGCATAAAGTGATTCGGTTAAATGTATATCATCTAAATTATTAATGTGGGTTATTAACGGGGTTCCCACAATATTATGGTCTTTCATCTCAGCGGAATTATCGATTGTAACATTTCCTGTAATTAAATGAATATTCTCAAGTACTTTCTCATGTGTGAAGTTATTGTCTTCATCTAGATTTATTCCATATAAGTTTCCCTCTGAATCTAACGCACGTACTGAACCTGCTAGAACAGTTTTATTGTATCCGCTATCTGGAGCATAATCATAGCTTAAGTCAACGATATTGTGCAAATTCTCAATCGGTTTCATAATAATTGTGTCATCTAATATTTGATCTTCGTAATAAACCGTTCCGTCGGTTGTTAAAATAAACGTTTTATTAAAGCTGTAAATATTTTTGATTTCTGTATGTTGGTCTTTTTCAAAGGTAATTGTTTTATAGTGGTTATTGTTAAAGGTCCAATGATATAATTTATCATCCTCACTTTGAATTGCTATGTCTGATCCATATGTATATATGTTTTTAATAGGGAAATCAGTTTCCAAAGTGTCACAACCTTCTTCACTTAAATCATAGATTATTTTTCCATTAGAAGTTAAGAAAATTGGTTGTCTCATATTGCTTATCATCGTTTGTACATCTTCAGAGATGTCTAATTGTTTTAGCTCGATATCATGGGTTACTGTCCAAATCTGTCCTTTACGGAGTATATATATTGTCTTACTAGTGGGAAGAATTTGGTCTATGTCTGACATAGTTCCGATTGCAGTAAGGTGTTGAAAGATAGTCGGGGAAGTTCCAAGCTGTCCGGTCATATTATTTCCCCAAGTATAAACATTTCCATTACGACTCAATGCTAATACGTGATCTGTACCTACTTGTATGTCAATAATGTCAGTCAAGCCTTCAATCTGTATTGGAGTGTCCAGTTCAAAAGAATTAGAATGAATTATATGTCCATTTTGATCCCCCCACCCCCAAACCGTTCCATCGTTCTTTAATGCAAAATTAGCATGAGTATTATGAGCTATCTTTTTTACATCGTCCAGTTTTTCAAATGGTGTTAACTTAGGTGGTGACTCATGTTCTTTTTGGTAGATTAGCCATTTTCCTGATTGCAATTTTACAAAGGTACTATTGATGTTAAATCCTTCAGCGACGTCAATTACAGTATCAGCAATATTTACTTGATTAGCAATTGGCTCCTTCGCATTACTAAATAAATTATTATTATATTCTTCAGTCCATAAAGTACCATCCGTTTTTATTGCAAAAAGAGTATTGTCAAAATTAAAGAGTTTACTAACATTTGTTATATTTGATAAAGGAGTTGCTGAGAAAGTGTTTGTATTATATTGAAAGCTGACATGAATAATCGTACCATCCTCTGTTAAAGCAAAAAGCGTGTCTGGTCTTACTTCATTAATACCTACAATATTTGTTAATGAAGATAACATAAATGGTTTGCCACCTTCATTTAAATACCATACTTCACCTGATTCGGTTAAAATAAATTCACCTGATATTGAAGTGGCTTGTGGAATATCGTTTATAAGTTGAGGAAAGGCCGTGTTCCTATCTCTAGGATACTCATTTCTAGAGCCCCAAGCATATACGTTGCCATTTTCATGTAATGCATAAGATGTTCCATAATGTGATCCATAACTTGCTTCATCGATAATTGTTTTAGTTGATATTGCTTTTATATCCGCTAATAATTCTCCTTCAATGAATGGCTCCGAAAGAAGTAACGATGTGTTGCTGTTATCTTGCTTTAAAAACATGTCAGCAATGCAAGGTGTAGTTGTAAATTGAGCCTTTGGTTCTTCATCGAAAGTTTCTTCAACAATACTATTGTCTTCCTTTACTTGATCTCCTTGAGTGGAGTCAATAGAAATTGATTCCTCTTGATTTTGATTAGTAGCTTGATCTTGTTGAATGGGACGATTACATGCTGTACTCAAAAAGATGACTAATAATATAACACAGTTAAGTAGTACTCTTTTTGTAAGCATCTTTTGCTCCTCCTTATGTAAATGTAAGCATTCGGACAAATAAATATAGGTCCTCTTTACAAATTATAGTAAATTCATTGTTAATTATATATTAAGCTATGATTTGATAAAATGATTATTTTGAGTTTTCAAATATTATTATCGTGCTTCTATTTAACACATAATCTAATGAAATATTGTCTTTTGTAAGAGGCTCTTTCAACCGATAAGAAAAAGTGCCAAGAATGCTAAATAAATACTAAAGTACGAGAAATAACAATTAACGCAAAAAGAGCTTTATAAAAAAGTATAGCTAACCTCAAAAACTTTGTTGCTACTGTCACGAACTTAGCACTTCTAGAAGAATTCTGATTGCATTTCATCTAACGAAGAAAGGGTGCTTCTAGCTCAAATTTTTATACGTGTATGTTTTAGTACAATCAAAATAAAACACAAAGCTACAAGATCATATCATTACAATGATATTTCGATGACTATGGAATAAAATGCACTTTACAATGATGTTGTATATATAAGCTCTTTTCGTAAAATTTGATGCTTTTTCACTTACATTTGAGTAAATAATGTGTATGATAGATTTTTTAAGTTGTCAGAGAAGAAAAGGACCTGAAATCTAGTTGTGTACGTGTTTACTTCGTAAGACGAAAAACAACAATGAATGCGAAAACAGCCTATATTAAAGAATCATAGGGAGATGTTATTATGGATGCAAAAGCTTTAATCCTTCTTGATCTAAAAGAATGTAGGCGTAGATTCCTCACAGTTGCTAGAGGATTTTCAGATGATTTATTATGTTGGAAACCTGATGTCGAAGCATTAACAGTTGGAGAAACCATTAGGCATGTACTTTTGCATGATTTCTCATGGCTTACCATCTTACGTGAGCATAGATTACCTTCTGAAGAAGAAAGGAAACAATTGTGGGGAAAACCATTCGTTACTATTGAAGGTGAAATAGCTGGCAGTAATATATATCATGATAAGTTACTATCGTATGTTAATGGAATACCTTCTTCAACATATAGTTCAAAGATGATTAAATGGCCGCATAAAGATATTGAAAGGTCATTAGGAGACACACTAGAAAGAAAAACATATCATGACGCAGTACATACTGGACAGTTACTTCAATATATGAGAATGCTGCAAATTGATCGACCTGATATTTGGGACTAGATCAGGTAGCAGTATCTGCCTTTCGCTATATGTGAGTATATTTTTTAAATCAGGTGGAGGAACCCTCCACCTGATTTGCTTATTCAAAATCTAATATCGTTTAATCGACAGACTTATCTATGCGATTTACAGTCTCAGGTTTACTTATAGGAAAGGCAATGACGAATTTAGTACCATGCTGTTTTTTACTGTCAACGGAAATTTCACCACCATGTAAATTTACAAGTTGTTTAACGATAGCTAAACCTAATCCAAACTCTCCGTAAGGATTATTTCTACGTGAAATATCCGCTTTATAAAAACGGTGCCAGATCATTTCAATTTCTTTAGAATCTATGCCGATCCCTGTGTCCTCGATTTCAATGATCACCTCGTTATATCCCTTCTTGCCTCTTAGCCAGATCGTACCATCAGACGTGAACTGAATGCTGTTTTTCGTAATGTTTATTAAAATTTGCATTAACCTGTCATAATCAGCATGGATATAAATGTCCTCATCAACATGTATTATTACTCGGTTATTTTTTTGCTCTGCTTGAGTAATTAAATGCTCTTTAATAATTTCGAATATATCTAACAACTGTATGTCGACTTTATGTAGTGGAATTTGAAGTGAACGAATATTTTCATAATCCAAGTTTTCATTTACAAGTCGAATAAGCCTCTTTGACTCTGTACTAATTAAATTCAGGCCTTTATCTTTTTCTTGCTCTGGAATCATGTTATTTTTTAAACCTTCAATTATGCCACTTATTGTCGTTAATGGTGTTCGCAATTCGTGTGATACATCTGCAATAAATTGTCTACGTCGCTTTTCTAGTCGATTAATTTCGTCATTTGACTCTCTTAACTTTGAAGCCATTTGGTTAAAGTCTGCTGCTAATTCTCCTAGTTCATCTAGGGTTCTATCTGGCACATTAACATTATAGTTTCCATCTGCAATCATGGAAGTAGCCTCACGAATGTGTTGGATTCGTCTAACATGCAATTTTGATAATAACCAGCTTAATAATAAAGAAATGGATAATGAGATAATAACTGTGTACAGTAAAGCTCTATTTAAAGAACTAATCATATCCTGTGTATTACTAATAGGTGCAATTAATAAGATGCCTCCTTGCACTTTTTGATCAATAACATAAGGAATAGCAACCAATGATGCTTCTTGATCAAAGCGTTGTATATCATGCTTTATAACTACTGTTTCGCCGTTAGATATTTGCTGTAATTCTTTTTCGTCTAACTGTATTTTTTTAAAACGATCAACAAAGGGTGATAGAATGGATCCTTTATTATCAAACATTATTAATCGAATGTTCCTTGCCCTTAATACTTCGTTATATTGCTTTAAAGGTTTCTCAGTCTCAATGCTGCTTTGGTCTATAACACTTAAAATTTCATCACCAAATGACAGTAATTCATCAACTTTGTTTTGGAAGATTAAGTTTTCGACAAAGTGAGTAAATAACAAACTTAAAATTAACAATGCAATAACTAAAATACTAATGTGACTTCCAATAAGTTGATATATATATTTAATTCTCATTACTTTCAACCAATTCATCAAATTTATAACCTACACCCCATACTGTGTGGAAAAAAGGGCGCGAGTTGGTACCTAGTTTTTTGCGTAATCTTTTAATATGTACATCAACAGTTCTTTCATCACCATAATATTGATAACCCCAAACTTTTTCTAATAAATGCTCTCTTGAAAACACTTGTCTTGGATGTTGAATAAAAAAGTACAAAAGATCAAATTCTTTTGGTGTTAAATTTGAAATTAATGTATCATCTAAAAATACTTCACGTGTATTTTTATTTATTTTTACAAAGTCAGTTTGAATCTCATCCGTTTCAGTACTTTGAGGTTGTCCTTGATGATATCTGCGGGTAACTGCTTTTATGCGTGCCATGAGTGTAAGTGGACTAAATGGTTTCGTTACATAGTCATCAGCTCCCATATCCAAACCTAGTACTTGATCTGACTCACTATCTTTAGCTGTTAACATAATGATAGGAACGGTACTTTGCTCTTCTCTTATTTTGCGACAAATACTTACACCGTCCATATGTGGAAGCATCCAATCGATAATCAGCAAGTCCCAATTTTCTTTTTTGAACTGGTGATAGCCTTCTAGTCCATCATTTACAAATTTTCCAGACAAGCCTTCTTTTGAAAAAAACATTTCTAGCATAGAGCAAACACTTTCATTATCCTCGATGACTAGAATCTTCATCTTACACCTCCACTAAAAATTACTTTATTTAAAGTTAAATTGAATAATGACTATTTTCAACCTCTATGTAAAATATTTCGTTTTCGTTAAAGGTTACGAAATAGTTCATTCATAGTTTGGACATATATAGGCGTTAAGATTTATACATTCACATAAAAAAGTCCAAAGATTGGAGGAGATTATCAATTATTAATAAATGCTTTTTTTGTTACTTTTACAAACTAGAATAACTAGAAAAGGTATGGGATTATCCTCATTTTACTATGAACGCTAGTTTTGTGCGTTGTAAAAGTAATACGAAAACATCCCTAAAAAAAACACAAGACATATTAATTAGATATAAATAATTGCAAATGATTAGGAGGAGTAAGAATGAATTTCTTAAAACGTGCTTTCTTGAGTGTAACTGCTCGTAAAGGAAAAAGTATGTTACTAGTATTTGTTTTTTCAGTGATTTGTGTTTTAGTACTGGCTGGTCTATCCATTCAAACTGCAGCCCAAAAATCTAGCGAATTAGCAAGACAACAATTAGGTGGAGAGGTCACCTTACAAGTCGATAGAGAAAAGCTTATGGCAGAAGGAGGACAACAACAAAGTGAAGGTAGACAACAAGGGCGTATGCAATCTGTCCCAGTTCCAGTAGAGTCTGCTACAGCATTGTTATCATTAGATAACATAAAAGGATATAACTATTATTCTTCTGCATCTGGGTTGGCTGAGGATTTTGAACCGATTGTTAGTGAACCGATTGATGAAGAGGAAACAAATACAGGACAAGGGGGCTTTAATAACTCTGGAAATATGCGTGGAGTCCAGGCAGATATAAGTGTTCAAGGGGTATTATTTACAGATTCGGTCGAGACATTTTTAAATGATGAAGCATCGATTGTTGAAGGTCGCCATTTGACGGAAGAGGACATAGGTGAGGACGTTGCAGTAATAGAACAAAATTTAGCTATAGCAAATGATTTAGCTATTGGTGACACGTTAACGATTCAAAGAACAGATGAAGCTAGCTCGGTAATGCTCGAGATTGTCGGAATCTATGAAACAACAGAACTAGTAGATGATCAAGCAGCAAGTTTCGATTTTTTGAACCCATATAACAGAGTATACACACCTTATACTACTGCTTCTAGCTTGAAGAGTGAAGACTATGAAGACGCTATAGATTACGCAGTATATTTTATGGACGACCCTGCAAATATTCAAAGCTTTATTGATGAAGCATCTCTTGAAAGTACTATCGATTTTGATGTTTTTAAGCTAGATGCTAACGATCAATTATATGAACAGATGATTGGTCCTATCGAAAATGTTGCATCATTTTCAACCAATGTCGTTTATTTAGTAACGATTGCTGGTGCAATTATTTTAGGGTTAATTGTCATGATGTCAATTCGTGAACGAAAGTATGAAATGGGTGTTTTATTAGCGATAGGTGAAAAGAAATGGAAGCTAATTGGACAATTCTTAGTAGAAATTTTAGTTGTAGCAGTTATAGCACTCGGTATATCTGCTGTAAGTGGTAATGTCGTTGCAGGACAAATAGGTGACCAGCTGTTATCACAAGAAATACAACAATCTGAAGAAACAGCCTCAAACCCTGCTTCTTTCGGACAGAGAATGCCAAGGCAAGTACAACAACAAATAGATGTTGAGCCAGTTAATGAGTTACAAATTGATGTGACAGCCGGAGATTTAAGTATGCTAGGGATGATTGGCTTATTAATTGCAATATTATCAACGTTAATTCCATCTATGTCAATATTAAGCCTTCAGCCAAAAACAATTTTATCAAGGCAAGATTAACTGAGGAGGAAATAAAATGGGTGCCTTATTGGAATTTATAGACGTAAATTATTGGTATGAGCATGAAAATGAAAAACAGACAATCTTAAATAATGTTAATGTAAGTTTTGAAAAGGGGAATTTTTATTCGATAGTTGGACCTTCTGGCTCAGGTAAAACAACCTTTTTAGCTATGGCGAGTGCACTGGATATGCCAAAAAATGGGAAAATATTATATGAAGGAAAAGATATAAAAAAAATTGGTTTATCTAACTTTAGAAACAAATATGTGTCGATCGTCTTTCAGTCATATAATTTACTACCTTATATGACAGCTATTCAAAATGTTATAACCGCAATGGAGATTACTGGATCAGATGAAGCAAATAAAAGAGATTTTGCACTGAGTATGCTTAAAAAGGTAGGTATTACTGAAAAACAAGCTGGACAAAAGGTGCTTACGTTAAGTGGGGGACAGCAACAGCGTGTTTCTATTGCACGGGCACTGAGTTGTAAATCAGATTTAATAGTCGCTGATGAGCCGACTGGAAATTTGGATGAAAAGACTGCTAAAGATATCGTTAAACTATTTCAAGATTTAGCACATGAAGAGGAAAAATGCGTCATCGTTGTTACACATGATAACAATATTGCAAATGTTTCAGATGTTACAGTGAGAATTTCAAAAGGTAACTTTAGAGTCATATATAACAACCAAACTTCTTCAATTAAGTAAGTAGCAAGTTGCTCCCCACTAATTTTTAGAGGAGCAACTTTTTTTCTATGTAATTTCTCTTAAATTGAATAAGTTAGCCACTCGCCCTTAACTCCACCCATTTTTTTATAGAAGTTTTGAGCACGGGTATTATCAGGTGCTGTCTCCCAAGACATAAAAGCAAAGTTATTTGTATCCTTGTAATCTACACACTTTTGAAAAAGCTTCTCTGCAACCCCAGTTCCTCGATAGTTATTTCTTACATATAAATCATTTAGTACGACAACCTTTTGTGCACTTAATGTACTGTATGAAAAGTATAATGTCGCAAAACCAATTAATTCTCCATGGTGCTCCGCGACAAATTGGATTCCTTCTTTTTGTTGAGTGAGCATATTTATTAGGTTGTCGATCTTACTTGCTGGTGGCTGCTCCTTATGATAAAAATCACAAATATACTCAAGCATTAAAGCTTTTATTTGTTCGTTGTCCTCTACATGCATTGGTCGGATAATCGTTTGGTTCATCATATCCATCTCACATTTCACTCCCTTTTTAAATTAGTAGTTTAGATGTATATATTATATTCTTTATCTAATTAATATAATAACTAGAATTTTAAAAAAATTATGCAATTTTTGTTACCCCATTTCTTAAATGTGGAATTTTTAAAGTAATTAATACTTTATTGATATCTGATCCTCTTCATTTGTCTAAATAAGAA
Organism: Bacillus sp. SM2101; assembly: GCF_018588585.1. Taxonomy (NCBI): domain Bacteria; kingdom Bacillati; phylum Bacillota; class Bacilli; order Caryophanales; family Bacillaceae; genus Bacillus; species Bacillus sp. SM2101. The sequence goes on along the minus strand of NZ_JAEUFG010000019.1, from coordinate 20,730 downwards.
AGGCTGATTTCGAGTTCATTGTTGCTTTTTGTAATAAGAGCTTTAAACTCTAAAGACGATAACAATCACATCATACACATCAGTTACTCAATGTTTTCGAAAAGAGTCATAAGAAAAAAGCACTCCTTAGTATCTACATATGTAATACTTTGTTAATCTTTTCGTTATCCTTTTATAAGGTTCTTTCTATACGCTATGAACAATGATGAACTACATTTATAGAGAGGGGTATAAAAGTGCAAAAAAACAAATGGAAAATAACGATGATCCTATCGGTGAGCCTAGTTATCATTGTAGGCATGTATTTTTTATTTGGATCTAATCAGCAGGAAGCTACTGTAAAACAAAGTTATAATGAATCAATGTATGCGAAAGCGACGTTTGCAGGTGGTTGCTTTTGGTGTATGGAGCCACCGTTTGAAAAGCTTGATGGTGTGATAGATGCCGTTTCAGGATATACTGGCGGTCAGCAAGAAAATCCAACATACAAAGAAGTGTCTGCTGGAACAACAGGTCACATTGAGGCAGTTGAGATTATTTACGACCCTGAGAAAGTAACCTATGAAACTTTATTAGAGGTATTTTGGAGACAGGTCAACCCAACAGATTCAGGTGGGCAGTTTGTTGATCGTGGAGAACAGTATCGAACAGCAATCTTTTATCAAAATGAAGAACAAAAAGAGCTAGCAGAACAGTCAAAAAGCAGCTTGAATGAATCTGGACGATATAACGATCCAATTGTAACAGAGATTCTACCAGCTGCAACATTTTATAAAGCAGAGGAGTATCATCAAGATTACTACAAAAAGAATAGCTTAAAGTATAAATTTTATCGACATAACTCGGGAAGAGATCAATATTTAGATGAGACTTGGGGTGATGACAGAGAATTTGACATTCCTAAAGCATTTATCAAGCCTTCTCAAGAAGAGTTAAAGGAGAGCTTAACGCCTATACAATATAAAGTAACCCAAGAGGATGGTACAGAAAAGGCATATGATAATGAATTCTGGGATCATAAAGAGGAAGGTATTTATGTTGATATTATTTCTGGAGAACCATTGTTTAGTTCATTAGACAAATATGATTCAGGAACTGGATGGCCGAGCTTTACACAACCTCTTGAACCAAATAATATTGTTGAACATGAAGATCGCAGCTTGTTTATTACACGTACAGAAGTAAGGAGCAAAAATGCAGATTCCCACCTTGGTCATGTGTTTACTGATGGACCGAAACCAACAGGCTTAAGATATTGTATAAATTCAGCTGCCCTACGATTTATATCAGCAGATGATTTGCAAGAAGAAGGGTACGGTGAATATATGAGTATATTTAAGTAAAGATATAGAGAGTAAGATGAGGGGTTTGGATAGTAAACAGAGGTTTGGTTAGTAAACCAGTGAGTTTGGATAGAAAAGCAGCGAATTTGGATAGTAAAAAAGCGATTTTGGATAGAAAAGCAGAGATTTTGGATAGTAAACCGAGGTTTGGATAGAAAATCAGAGATTTTGGATAGTAAATCAACGATTTTGGATAGTAAACAAGAGAGTTTGGATAGTAAATCAACGAATTTGGATAGTAAACAGAGGTTTGGATAGAAAACCAGTGAGTTTGGATAGTAAAATAGCGAGTTTGGATAGAAAACCAGTAAGTTTGGATAGAAAAGCAGAGAGTTTGGATAGAAAAGCAGAGAGTTTGGATAGAAAAGCAGAGAGTTTGGATAGTAAAATAGCGAGTTTGGATAGAAAACCAGTAAGTTTGGATAGAAAAGCAGCGAATTTGGATAATAAACCAGTAAGTTTGGATAGTAAAATGAGGTTTGGATAGTAAACCAGTAAGTTTGGATAGTTAACCAGCGATTTTGGATAGAAAAGCAGTAAGTTTGGATAGTAAACCAGCGATTTTGGATAGAAAAGCAGCGAGTTTGGATAGTAAAATAGTGATTTTGGATAGTAAACCAGTAAGTTTGAACAGAAAATCAACAATTTTAAACAGTAATAAGTGAATTGGCTAGTAAATCTAGGCTAGTGGATAAGAATCTGGTTAGTATGATGAATAACCTAGTGAGTTAGGCGAGGGTCTCAGGGGTTTCACTTCAATAGAAAAAACCCCTATTGATTCTATGTTTCAGCTGTATATTCATCACCATGGGAATCTTTTGGCTCTTCTAAAGCAAACATGCAATATATAAAACTTAGTAATGCACCTACAGACAGAATAATAAAAAATTGTCTAGGAGTAACGAAAGTGAGTAATGTTAAGTAGACAACGGCTCCTACATTTCCATAAGCACCTGCCATGCCGGAAATTTGGCCAGTCATTTTACGTTTAATAAAAGGGATTACGGCAAAAGTAGCTCCTTCTGCTCCTTGGATAAACATAGAGGTTAAAACAGTGATGGTAACAGCCAGAACAATAGGCCAACTTGAGTTGATAAATGCCATCCCAAGTAACCCTATGGATATTCCAAACATATAAGCGAGCATGATTAGCTTTCTACTTCTAACATGATCAGATATCCATCCACCTAACGGCCGTGCAAATAAATTAACAAATGCAAAAGATGAGGCTATTAATCCCGCTGTTGTCGGGGTTAAAGAGAATGTTGTTAAGAAAAAAGTTGGTAACATCGAGACGATTGCTAATTCAGCACCGAAGTTTGCAAAATAAGTTGTGTTAAGAGCAGCGACATTTTTAAAGCGATAGCCTCCTGATGTTGTTTCCTTTGATTTTAGCAAAGGTATATTTACTCTTAATATTTGAATGATTTGATAAGTGAGTACAATGAGCAGAATAACATAAATAACATATAAGGTATTTTGCGGAATGAAGTTTAAATTTTTTAATCGCCATGCGAGTAATCCCAAAACACCGACTAATGGAATTGTCCAAATAATTAATTGAATTAAATCACCCCAAGAGCTTACTTGCATTGCTGCTATTTTTTCTGATCGAAGAAATTTTTTGCCTTCAGGTGTGTCAGTTACGATAAAGAAATAAATGATACCATAGATGAGGCAAATAACGCCTGTATAAGCAATTGCATATCTCCAGCCGTTGTCACCGCCGATAATTTGTATAGCTATCCAAGGCAACAGAACAGCAGCTGCAGCCGAACCAAAATTGCCAAATCCAGCGTAAAAGCCTTCTGCAAAGCCAACTTTTTTTGGAGGGAACCATTCGGAAATGATTCGAATTCCAATGACAAAGCTTGCACCAATACCACTTAAAACTAGTCGAGATACGAAAAGCTGCATCCATGAATTTCCGAATGCAAAAACAAAGGTAGGAAAAGCCATGATAATGAGTAAGGCAGAAAAAACGATTCTAGGTCCATATTTGTCAAGTAACATCCCAACAACTATTCTTGCTGGGACAGTTAGAGCAACGTTTATAATAGCTAATGCCGCGAGGTGATCATCTGTCAACCATCCTACAGATTGGACCATCGTTGTGGCTAGAGGTGCCATATTAAACCACGTAAAAAAAGAAATGAAAAAAGCTATCCACGTAAAATGTAATACTCGAATTTGTTTGTTTTGAAACTTCATTAATTCACTAGGTTTCATGTGGAATTCTCCCCCAAATAATTACAAATAGAAGTTGATTAACATTTAATTTCAGCATTTTTTCGAGAATAATAATACCAGCAAATTATTAAGCTGATCGCGTAATATACAAGAAATATATATAAAGCAAAATTGGCAGAGCCCGTTGTGTCAATTGACCAGCCAAATATTTTTGGGATTAAAAATGCACCGTAAGCTGCGATTGCTGCAATAAAACCTAACACTGGTGAGGACTCTTTTGCTGGGAAAATAAAAGGAACCATACGGAAAGTAGAGCCATTTGCTATTCCCGTAGTAAAGAATAGTATAAGAAACATGATTAAAAATCCGGTAAAATGATGAATTTGTAAGAAGTATATTACACCTATCGTAGCAATAATCATAATAATAATGTCCCAAAATGTAATAAGTGCACCACTGCCTATTTTGTCTGATATCCACCCTCCTACTGGACGGACTGCTGCTCCGATTAATGGCCCTAAAAATGCTAACCCGACTGCATTTTGTTCGGCAAATTCATTTTGAATTAACAATGGAAAAGCAGCGGCATATCCAATAAATGATCCAAAGCACATCGTATACAACCAAGTCATAATCCAAGTGTGCTTTCTTTTGAATATAATAGCTTGTTCCTTAAATGATTGTTTTGTTCCCGGTAAGTTGTCCATGCCGACTACCGCAGCTAGTGTTATGATAATAATCGGAACTACCCAGACGAACGCTGCATTTTGAATCCAAATGGTTTCACCATTGTCTAATGTTTGCGATGTCCCAGTAAAAGTCCCAATAATGCTTGCTGTTATGACGATTGGAGTGAGAAATTGCACGACACTAACACCTAGGTTACCAATACCAGCATTTAATCCCAAAGCCGCCCCTCGCTCTTTTTTAGGATAAAATGGATTAATATTTGCCATGGATGAAGAAAAATTCCCACCACCGATACCACATAATGCTGCTAAAGTTGCCATCATTGTAAAGGACGTTTCTGGATTGTTGACTGCAATGCCAATTCCTACAGTTGGTAAAAGCAAAAGCGCTGTGCTAATGACTGTCCAATTTTTTCCACCAACAATTCCAGGCATAAAAGTAAAAAATATACGAAACGTTGCTCCTGTTAATCCAGGAAGGGCTGCCAACGTAAATAATTCAGATTGGGTAAAAGAAAAGCCTACATCATTTAATCTGACAGCAACGACTGACCATATTTGCCAAACAACAAATGCTAGTAGTAGGGCAGGGATGGATATCCATAAATTTCTTCGAGCATGTCTTCGACCTTCGCGCTCCCAAAAATCTTCATTTTCTGGTTCCCAATTCGTAATTCTAGCCATGCAAATCCTCCGTCCTAAATATTAATCTATGTTATCATTCCTTTTGGTTAATATTTGTATACGTGTATATTCTAAATAAGGAAAAGCATGTCAATAAGAGTACATTTACTGTTTTTCACTCTAAGCAACAACAACGTCCGCAACTTGAATTTATGTCCTTTTCTTCTGAAAAAACGGAAATAAGACCCGTACGTTCCAATAAATTCATAATAAAAGAGCAACCTTTAGATAATCTTAAAGATTGCTCTTTTGTAATGGCAGTTTTCGCATTTGTTGATTTTTGCACTAAATCTAGGTTTTATGGTATTTTGGTTAATTTTTAATTATGGTGGTCGATAGATTTCACCTTATTGCCATTATTAGTAATGAAAGCAGTAACATTTATCGAAGGAGTCTAGGTAATTAAGACAAAAGTATCTCCTCATCATGATTATGTATATCCAAAACAATTAATATAGCTTTAAAATGGTCAATCACTTCTTCAGTTAACCCTTCGTTTTTTAGCATGTCTTTTACGTCCGTTACTAATATTCGTAACAAGTCATGGTCTCGCTTTAACATAGTTAATGATTCTTTTAAATTTGGATTCTTATTAAGAAGATCAACATAAAATCCTTCCTCTTCAGAATCTGCGTGAGCGATCGTTCTAGTTTCCCAATGTTCAACTAGCACTTTTGCAACAGTTTGTGCGTATTGGTGTTGGTCGTCTTTATATAACTTCACTAGCATATCAAGTAACTCTTTCCCCTCAGTGACTGCTCCTTCATGAATTGATTGATGGGCGTCCAATTTTCTTAATGATGGTCCTGACATCTTCATTCACCTCATTATTCGTGTTGTTAATGGTTAACAGTATAAACACCTTATTAACTTTTAAACATCTAATCATTTAAGAATATTTACTAAATGATTTGGGCAAAAGAATCTCATAGCGATGATTTCTAAATAAGGAAGGATGCGGAAAATGAGTAAAAAGAAGCTCCCACTTCTAAAGAAACTTACATATTTCGGGAAAACAACTGAGCTTACAGACCACAGTGAACTATCACCATATGATAGGGAAACGGAGAAATACTATCGTAGAAGGTGGCAGCATGACAAAGTAGTTCGGTCCACACATGGTGTGAATTGTACTGGCTCTTGTAGCTGGAAAATACATGTAAAAGACGGGATTATCACGTGGGAAACTCAACAAACTGATTATCCTTCAACAGGCCCTGATATGCCTGAATATGAACCAAGAGGCTGTCCTAGAGGGGCTAGTTTTTCATGGTATATATATAGTCCTTTAAGAGTGAGGTACCCATATGTAAGGAGCAGTCTTATTAAATTATGGCGGCAGGCAATGAAGGAGAATTCCAATGCTATTGATGCTTGGGCGAGTATTATCGAAGATCCTGACAAGGAAAGGCGATATAAATCTACAAGAGGAAAGGGTGGGTTCGTTCGTACCTCATGGGACGAAGTAAATACACTTATCGCTGCACAGTTATTATATACAATTAACAAGTATGGACCAGATAGAATTTTTGGCTTTTCCCCGATTCCAGCTATGTCAATGGTTAGTCACGCAGGCGGTGCACGATTTTTATCATTAATAGGTGGTGCCAACCTTAGTTTTTATGATTGGTATGCTGACCTTCCTCCAGCATCACCACAAGTATGGGGTGAACAAACAGACGTACCGGAAAGTTCAGATTGGTACAATTCTAGTTATTTACTAATTTGGGGCTCTAATGTACCACAAACTAGAACCCCTGACTCACATTTTATGGTAGAAGCGAGATATAGAGGAACGAAAGTCGTCTCAATTAGTCCTGATTATGCTGAATACGTTAAATTTGCAGACCATTGGTTGGCTGTTAACCCAGGCATGGATGCTGCCTTAGCAATGGCAATGACTCATGTCATACTTAAGGAATTCTACGTCGACAAAAATACGCCTTATTTCGATAACTACGCAAAAATGTATACTGATCTCCCTTTCTTAATCAAGCTTGAAAAAAAAGGAGAATCCTATGTAGCTACTCGTTTCTTAAGGGCTAGTGATATTGGAAAGAATGTAACTCATGCTGAATGGAAGCCGGTCGTTATAGATAGTGAAACTAACCAACTTCTTATACCTAATGGAACAATAGGACATCGTTGGGAGGATAAAGGTAACTGGAATCTTAACTTACAACAGCCATCAGAAGATGGACAGTCCATTTCACCATTATTAACGCTTCTTAATAAAGAAGATGAACTGCTTTCGATATCAATTCCTTATTTTGATGAAAATGAGAAAGCCACGCTTGAACGGACTATACCTGTAAGAATAGTTAGTGATGGAGATGGCCAAGTTCAATATGTGACAACTGTATTTGATCTATTACTAGCAAAAACAGGCGTAAGTCGTAATTTACCAGGAGATTATCCAACAAATTATGATGATCCAAAGCCATATACCCCAGCTTGGCAGGAAGATAAAACGGGAATTAACAAAGAGGTTGTTGCACAAATTGCAAGAGAGTTTGCGCAAAATGCAATTGATTCAAATGGTCGATCCATGATTATTATGGGTTCTGGAATTAACCATTGGTATCATTCAGATGTCATTTATCGAGCGGTGCTAAATCTTGTATTGCTCACTGGATCTCAAGGCGTGAATGGTGGGGGATGGGCTCATTATGTAGGGCAAGAGAAGGTGAGGCCATTAGAAGGCTGGCAAACCGTTGCAACTGCACGTGATTGGGGTGGACCACCACGCTTACAAAACGGCACATCATTTTTTTACTTTGCAACGGAGCAGTGGAGGTATGAGGATCAGTCAGTTGCTGACCATATCTCTCCAACGATTGATAAACCAAGATATGAACATTTAGCAGATTATAATGCGTTAGCGGCTAGATTAGGGTGGCTACCCTCTTATCCACAATTTCAGGAAAATACTATACATCTTTATAAAAAAGCAAACGCAAAGACAAATGATGAAGCTGTGAAGTATGTTGTAGAAAATTTAAAGAACGGCAAACTTAAGTTTGCTATTGAAAATCCGAGTAATCCTGCTAACTTTCCTAGGTCATTAATTGTATGGCGCGCTAATTTATTAGGCAGTTCTGCTAAAGGTCATGAGTATTTTTTGAAACACCTCTTAGGAACACATCATGGCTCTTTAAGTGTTGAAAATGATGAATTACATACTGCTGAAGTCGATAGCCAAGAAGTTTCAGCTGAAGGGAAACTCGATTTGTTAGTTAATATAGATTTTCGCATGACTGGAACGGGGTTGTATTCGGATATTGTCCTGCCTGCTGCTACTTGGTATGAGAAATATGATATTAGTAGCACAGACATGCATCCATTCGTACACCCATTTAATCCAGCAATAGCACCCCCTTGGGAAAGTAAATCTGATTGGGATACATTCAAAAATTTGGCGGAAAAATTTTCTGAATTAGCAAAAGAGATTTTTCCAGAGCCAACGAAAGATATTGTTGCAACACCTTTATTACATGATACGAAAGATGAAATTTCACAATTATTTGGGCAAATACCTGATTGGAAGCATGATGATGTAGAACCAGAGCCTGGCGTAAATTTACCTCGTATTCATGTTGTAGAACGGGAGTACACAAAGGTATATGAGAAATATATTGCATTAGGTGGTGTAATTAAGAACAGCATTGGTGCTAAAGGTATTGGTTGGGATGCAAAGGAAGAGTATGAAAAGTTAAAAGCAATAAATGGTGTAGCAAGACAAACAAAGGATTACAAAGATTGTCCAAGTCTGTATACGGATCGAAATGTAGCTGAAACGATTCTAACGTTGTCCAGTACAACGAACGGCTCTCTTGCAATGAAAGCATGGGATGTCATGGAGAAGAAAACTGGGCAGCAGTTAAAAGATTTGGCAATCGAACGAGCAGAAGAGCACATTTCCTTTGATGAAATTACTGCTCAGCCTCAAAAAGTCATTTCATCACCAGTATTTAGCGGCACAGAGACTGGAAATAGACGTTATTCACCTTTTACGACAAATGTAGAACGTCTCATACCATGGAGAACATTAACGGGTAGACAACATTTCTATTTAGACCATGAAACCATAATAGAATTTGGTGAAGAACTACCTACATTTAAAGCACCTCTTCGTAAATTAACATTTTTAGATCAAGATCACAGGCCGAATCACGGTAATGAAATTGAGTTGCGTTATTTAACACCGCATTTCAAATGGTCATATCACAGTACTTATGGTGATACGTTACCGATGCTTACGTTATTTAGAGGTGGTCCACACGTCTGGCTTAATCATGAAGATGCCAATCATGCAGGGATTAACGACAACGATTGGCTAGAGATGTATAACAGAAATGGTGTCGTAGTTGCCCGAGCAGTTACGAGTCACCGTTTGCCTAGAGGGGTAGCTTATATGTATCACGTCCAGGACAGAACGATTAATGTGCCAGGTTCACCAACTACGAAGTTGCGAGGAGGAACATTTAACAGTCCAACGAGAATTCATATTAAACCTACACAAATGATTGGTGGGTATGCTCAGCTAAGCTATGGCTTTAATTATTACGGCCCAACAGGTAATCAGCGAGATGAAATGGTCATGATCCGCAGGCTAGAGAAGGGTGAGGTGAACTGGCTTGAAAGTTAAAGCACAATTTGGAATGGTTATGAATTTAGATAAGTGTATTGGATGTCATACATGTAGTGTTACTTGTAATAATACATGGACAAATCGGCCTGGTGCTGAATATATGTGGTGGAACAATGTCGAAACAAAACCTGGCATTGGTTATCCTAAGGAGTGGGAAAATCAGGAAACCCATAAAGGGGGGTGGGAAGTAAGGAACGGAAAATTGGAGCTGAAGGCTGGTGGCCGAGCGAGTAAGCTTCTCAACATTTTTTACAACAAGGATTTGACACAAATTGATGACTATTATGAACCTTGGACTTACGATTATGAAACATTGATTAATAGTCCAGAGCGTGAGCATCAGCCTGTGGCACGACCGAAATCACAGCTAACAGGTGACTATATGGATATACAGTGGGGACCAAACTGGGAAGATGATTTAGCAGGTGTTCATATTACAGGTGAAAATGATCCTAATATACAAGGGATCGAGGACAAGATTAAGTTTGAATATGAACAATCGTTCATGATGTATTTACCACGCATTTGCGAACATTGTCTTAACCCACCTTGTGTATCATCATGTCCTTCTGGATCAATTTATAAAAGAGATGAAGATGGCATTGTCTTAGTTGATCAAGATTCGTGTCGGAGCTGGCGATTTTGTATGACAGGTTGTCCTTATAAGAAAGTATATTTTAATTGGAAAACGAAGAAGGCAGAAAAATGTACATTTTGCTTTCCGAGAATAGAAAGTGGGTTACCAACAATTTGCTCTGAAACGTGTGTTGGAAGACTTCGATATATAGGCCTAGTCTTTTATGATGCAGAACGTGTGAAAGAAGCTGCATCCGTAAGTGATGAGAAAAAGTTATATGAATCTCAGTTGGATATTTTCTTAGACCCACATGATCCGGAAGTGATACGCAATGCCATAAATGAGGGAATTCCAGAAGATTGGATTGAAGCTGCTCAAAGATCACCTGTGTATAAGTTAGCTATTGAGCAAAAGATTGCACTCCCACTTCATCCTGAATATCGTACGTTACCGATGGTTTGGTACGTTCCGCCACTAAGTCCGATGATGGATGCACTCGGTGGTCAAGTTGACTCAATTGATCCAAGAATTGTGTTTCCGACAATTAAACAATTTCGCATTCCAATCGAATATTTGGCTAATCTATTAAGTGCTGGAGATACAAAGGTTATAGAGGGTGTATTAAAAAAATTAGTGGCGATGAGAAGTTATATGAGAAGTGTAAATATCCAAAAATCATTTGACTCAAATATTTTAGAGTCAGCTGGCTTAACCGAACAGTCAGCTCGCGACATGTATGAGCTGGCTGCTATAGCGAAATATTCCGATCGATACGTTATACCCTCATCTCATAAAGAAAAGGTTGGAGATATGTATTTTGGTCAAGGGTCAACTGGTTATGACTATATGGAAGGGTGCAATGATTGTAGTGTAAGCGAGAATAACGAGGATTTATATTTGTATGGAGAAAAATATTGGAGTGATATACAGCATGCTCAAGATGGAAGACAGTAAGACTATATTTAAACTTGCGTCAATTTTTTTACATTACCCTTCAAAAGAATGGGTGGGTGATGAAGAGATTATTAAAGCAATTCATAGCATCGGCGATAACAAAGTACAGCAAGCCTATAGTGATTTTGTTCAATATACTGCCAACCATTGTTTGACTGAGTTGTGTGAAACATATGTCAACACTTTTGATTTTAATGACAAAACAACACTGTATTTAACGTATGACGTGTTTGGTGATAACCGTGAAAGAGGTCAAGCATTCGTTAAACTTAGGTTTGAATTTGCGAAAGAGGACTTTTATATCAAAAATGATGAATTACCCGACTTTTTTCCTTTAATTTTAGAATTCGCATCGGAAGCTTCTGAAGAGAGTGCTATGAAAATGTTTAATATTCATCGGAAGTCGATAGATCGTTTACAAAAGGAATTAACAAGTCTAGCAAGTCCTTATGAACATGTATTAAACGGTTGTATACTAGCTATTGATTCATTAATAGAACAAAAACAGGCAGGGTAGCTTGAATATAAAGGAACTCTCACTAAGGCCATGGAGGGATGGAAATGTCATTTTGGGATCAATTTTGGTGGTTAATATACCCTTATATTGTAATAGCCATATTTGTGTTGGGCCATATTTATCGGTACAACACCGATCAGTTTGGGTGGTCAGCGAAATCTAGTGAGTTTTTGGAAAAGAAGAAATTAAAATGGGGAAGTTTACTTTTTCACTGGGGAATTATTATCGTTTTCTTTGGCCATGTTGCAGGGTTGCTCGTTCCAAAGGGATTTTATGATTATGTTGGAATTTCAGAGGAAATGTATCATTTCGGGGCAGTGTGGTTTGGCGGTGCAGCTGGTGTAGCTACGGTAGTTGGTGGGTTTTTATTATTTTTGAGAAGGATCACAGTACGTAGAATTTTAATTAACAGTTCAAAAAGCGATTTGGTCGTGTTAGTTGTCTTAGGGGCGGTTGTTCTTACAGGTTTTACAAATACAGTTGGTTATACGGCAACAGGAGGAGAATTCGATTATCGAGAATATATAGGACCGTGGATAAGAGGGATTTTAATGTTTCGACCAACTCCTGAGCTGATGATAGGCGCACCGTTCGGGTTTAAAATACATATCATCAGTGCAGTAGCACTTTTTGCGATTTGGCCATTTACGAGGCTTGTACACGTGTGGAGTGTTCCTCTTACATATTTAAATCGCAAATATATTGTATATCGTAGTATGACTAAGAAGGGATAAACGGTGCTGTTGCGGCATTATTTAAGGCATTTTCATGTGTATGCTCAGGCAAAGCATCGACCTTCATGATTCATATTATTAAGTCTCATCGACACACCCGAAGGCGAATAGTGCCTTCATTAGAGCATGTCGGAGAAGACAGCAGCGCGTTTGAGCTTCTAGCTCCACTCATGCTAACGGCACGAGGAAATAAGCCAATTCTTCAAGAAGGTTAAAAAGCTATCTACTAGTCAGCTAATCTTATATTTGTCTAAGTGAATACTATGATGGTAATTGTGAATAATAACAACGGGAATTTAAACTAATGTATACAATTAGGAGGGTAGCCAGCATGATAAATATGGTCGTTGTTAGTATGTTTGTAATGTCTTTACTAGGTGGTGGCTTTTTATTTCATGAAGGGACTTTTGCCAAAATGACTGATGAAGTCATTATAGCTGAATCAAAAGGTACCAAGAAAGCTGAAGAACAGCCGAGTAAGGATATGGAAAATTTAGAAGAAAAAATGAAGATGCAAATGGCAAAATTTAAAGCTCCAAATGACGAGGGCTTATATGATTTGTTTACGAACAAATTTGAAGGTCCAGCATGGACATTTGAGAGCGATGATTATAATGTAATGCTCTTTCAAGGGAAACATAGTGATAAGCATTATAAAATTTACTTTTTCTATAAAGAGGAAAAGGTCGACATGTATGTAGATGGTGAAAAGAAAACGAGAGAAGAATTTGATGAATGGTTAAGGAAGCTTATTAATACGTAAATATTAGAATAAAATAATGAAAAAGCTCCCTGATATCAACATCAGGGAGCTTTTTCATTATTGCCCAAGGGAGTTTAAAGATACTTGTTTTTTAATAACTTGCTAATTTCGTTAACAATAATTGGTATGATAGAAATGACAATAACGATAGACCATTGCTCTAGTGATAGGTAAGTAAGGTTAATGAATGGATGGAAAAAAGGTATATTGACTAATAGAACTTGTATTCCGAACCCGATGATAAAAGCTCCTATTAAATATTTATTTAAGAAAAATCCTTTTTGAAAGATCGTTTCTTTCTCATGTTTTAAATTAAAAGAATGGAAAAGCTGAGCAAAGCTTAATGTCAGAAATGCCATCGTTTGTGCGCGAATAATTGATTCAGCTGATGATTGTGATTGCTCTGTAAGAAAACTTACTTCACCGTTTAATCCTATTGAAAAGGCAATTAATGTAGCAATACCTATAACCAATCCATTAAGTAATGTGTATCTAATTTCCTTATTTGTTATGATTCGTTGTTTCGGATCTCTAGGTTTGTGATTCATAACATCAGCATTCCCTTTTTCAAAGCCAAGAGCAATTGCTGGAAGAGTGTCGGTAATTAAGTTTACCCATAGAATATGGATGGCAGTTAAAGGGGCTGGCCAACCCATTAGAATACCAAAAACGAGCGCCACAATTTCCCCTAAATTACACGACAACAAATAAAGGATCGACTTTTTAATATTTAAATATATATTCCTACCTTCTTTAACTGCTGATACAATTGTTGAAAAGCGATCGTCAGTTAAAATAATATCCGATGCTCCTTTTGCTACATCTGTACCCGTTATCCCCATCGCTACACCTACATCAGCTTTTTTGAGTGAAGGTGCATCGTTAACTCCATCTCCAGTCATTGCTACAATATTACCATTAGATCTAAGTGCATCAACGATACGCACTTTATGTTCAGGCGAAACACGAGCAAACACTTTAGTGTCTAATATGCGCGATTTTAATTGCAACGCTGTTAACTTATCGAGCTCTTGACCTGTCATTGTTTCGTATTCATGTTCAGCTATTCCTAATTGTTTTGATATAGCTAACGCAGTCTTATGGTTATCTCCAGTTATCATCACTAGCTTTACGCCTGCTTTTTTACAAAGCTCAATTGATTCTTTGACATCTAAACGCGGAGGATCAATCATACCTACGAGTCCAATAAATATAAATTGATCTTCTTGAATTTCATCATATTTCTTCTCATTCGTTATCATTTTATAAGCAAAGGCTAATACGCGTAGAGAAGCGTTCGCCATTTCTTTAGCTTGTTCAAGAATATCGTCTCGGTTATCATTTGACATAGTACAAATCTGATCATCAATTAAGATGTTAGTTGATTTCGGAAGGATGCTCTCAAGAGCCCCTTTTGTCAACATAAGAACATCTTCATTAACATGATGCACTGTTGTCATCAATTTTCGGTCAGAGTCAAATGGTATTTCGTATAATCGTTTAAAACGATGATCAAAATCAGCTTTTGAATACTTGAAATTTATTCCTGCTGCAAGGAGTGCTACTTCAGTAGGGTCACCTATTTGTTCTTTCTCATATAATGATGCATCGTTACATAATAGCATGACTTTTATTAACATATTTGAGGACTTTGATTGAACATTCAAGTCCGACCAGTCTATGTATTTCCCATTAATAAAAGTTTTAGTAACCGTCATTTTATTTTGAGTTAATGTGCCAGTTTTATCTGAACATATGACACTAACAGATCCTAATGTTTCTACTGCAGGAAGTTTTCTTACAATCGCATTCTTTTTAATTAGTCTTTGAACGCCAAGAGCTAGAACAATCGTTACAATTGCAGGTAAGCCTTCTGGTATAGCTGCTACGGCTAAGCTTACAGCTATTAGAAAGATCTCTGTTACATTTCTTTCTTGAAAAAAACCTATAAGAAAAACGAGCATAGAAATGATAATTGCTGCAAAACCTAGTAGTTTTCCAAGCTCATCTAATTTTTTCTGCAAGGGGGTTAACGACTTTTTTTGCTCTCTTAATAAGCTAGCAATTTTGCCTATCTCTGTATCCATGCCAGTACCTATTACGATACCTAATCCCCTTCCGTAAGTAGAAAGAGTAGACATAAATCCCATATTTTGTTGAATTGAAAGAGGAATATTATTAGTACTTAAACACGCTGAGTTTTTTTCAACTGGAAGGGACTCTCCTGTTAGAGCAGACTCTTCAACCTTTAAGTTTACAGTTTCGAAAAACCTAACATCTGCAGGAATGTAACGTCCTGTATCTATGACGACGATGTCTCCTATAACAATGTTTTTGGAAGGGATTTCTTGAATGATGCCGTCACGTTTCACAATCGCTTTAGGTGTTGACATTTTTTTTAATTCTTCCAATGCTTTTTCTGCCTTAGATTCTTGAATAATTCCAATTACTGCATTGATACCAATGACAATAAAAATGACGATTGCATCACTAATCTCCCCGACGATAAATGAAACGATAGCTGCAGCTAGTAGAATATAGATTAAAGCACTATTAATTTGTCCCCATAACAACTGCAACAAAGTTGATTCTTGTTGCTCTTTAAATTCATTTGGCCCATTACGTTCTAGTCGTTGTTTAGCTTCAATACTAGATAGCCCTGAATCGAGATTTGTGTCTAACTCAGTAGCGATGTCATTCACTTCTTTTGCATACCACACGCAAACCATCCTCTCGAATAGAAAATACATAAGTACATATTCTCCGATAGCATAAACTATTCATGCTAAAAATAACAAAATTCAATAAAATGTAAAAATTAAAAACTATAATATCTATTAAAAATAATGATTTTGACCATTTTATTTTATATAGAACAGATGCCGTTGCTATATTTCAATATAGACATACCTTGGTAGTGTAAGTAAATCCGCTATAGAAGGAGGGAAAGAAATGGAATATACAGATAAAGATTACGACAAGTTGCTTGCGATTTTAGCTCAGCTCCAAGCGCAATTCCAGGCACAATTACAATTACAAGCAGAGATTCAAGCACAACTTCAAGCGCAGCTCCAAGCTCAAGCTCAGGCGCAGGCACAAGCGCAAGTCGATAAAGACAAAATTTGGGTTAAAAATGGAACTGCATCTATTGAATTACCTGACTGGTGGTGCGACAAAGGAGACGCTTAATTGATAGTTCTTTATATAGAAATAAAGGAGGGGAGAAGGCATGGGAAGTAGAGATGATGTGTTTAATAAGATTATTGAGTTACAGGCACAACTCCAAGCTCAATTAGAAGCACAAGCACAGTTTCAAGCGCAATTACAAGCACAACTTCAGGCTCAGGCGCAATTACAAGCTCAGGCACAAGCACAGCTAGATAAAGATGAAATTGAGATTAAAAACGGAGCTTCTAGTATCGAGTTTTGCAAAAAAGGTAAAAAAGATGACAAGGATTAAGCTGAAAATGTATGGATCAGTTTGATAGTTGTAATTATATTACTTTGGTCATTTAAACTAGCTTAAATGCTAAAGTCTCATCTCATCAAACTGAATTGAAATAGTTGAAAGACCTCATTTCTATTAGAAAGTTAATGAATCAGGTAGAGGATCGTCACCACCTGATTCATTAACAGTTAAGACTTCCTGCACAGCAATTGATATTTTTCGTATTCGACATAAACTCGAATTCAGCGAGATCGTGATACTTTTCTTCTTAAACCAATCTCCATTAACTAACATTTCCAGCTAGCTGTATCAATTTAGTTAAAATCAATAAAGTTACGATTCAAGCCATAGTTAATATATTTAATGGTTATTGCTAACAAGTGTGTGAAAAAAATAAATAATGAAATTCTATTGAATATGTAAAAACATGAATATTTTCGTGGCAAAATAGGAGGCTGTCTATACAAGAAGCCAAACCTTTTCGTATACATATAAACAAAGGGGGGATTTAAGGGTGATAAACCAAAGAGAAGTTGAGCAGCTTATTGATAAAACTGTAGCAAAATATATGAGTGAATTTTCGAAGCAAATTGAAAGTCTTTTAACAGCAGACCTTAGAAATGAAAATGGAAACTCAAAAATTATAAAGAGTGGAAATTCATTTGTATATGTTGATAATTCAGCTGTGGCATATGCAATTGTGCTATTATTCCAGCATGTTTCATCTAACGGAACGACTAATAATAAAGATATCCAGGGTTTAGTAGACCGCTTAGAAGGCATGATTACACATAATCGTGAAGAGCTTGAAAATTTAGTACAGTCATTTAAAGAAGAGTAGGTTTACATGTAGAAGCAGGAATAGAGGTGATAAAATGATGAAAAAGAGAGTTTACATGAATAAAAGAAATCTTTCCTCATTAAAGCTTAATAATGATGGGAAAATACGAGTTGTCGAACAAGCTCAACCTATGGATAGTACAGAAGTTGAGCTATGTGTAAGCGAGACTGAAAATCAATTAATGATACCAACCAGCTCTAACAATACTCTTACACCCTATACTGCTGAAAGTTATGAAACACATTTACCGATAACAAAATCTTATGAGCAACCAACTCATACTTTTCCAAAGCGAATTAGCATAAGGTCGGAAAATGGAAATTCCATTATTAAATATTAATTTTGTACTGATTTTGTTATAAGGGTCTTTCTTTTTCTATGTTGCTTTTTTTACTTAAATTAGAGCATCTGATGTGTATTTTAGATGATTATTAGTCCTTAAAGGTGAAAAGATGCCGCAGCTTTTAGCTCTTATTACGAAAAGCAACAATGAATACGAAAACAGCTTTTAGTAAAAATATATGAGGAGTGATTTAAGTACGTTATTTAATACTCCTTTACATATGGTGAATTGCGTCTAACTTGTTAATTTTTCGTAAAAAGAAAAATTATTATCAAGTTTTTTATTTTTTTTGTTATAATACATATGCATTTAATTTGTATTATGAGAAGGGAAGGTACGTTAGATGAAAAAATCTAAGAAAAAACTGGCACTTAGTACCGCTTTAGCACTTAGTATGACTTTGCCACAAATGGCACCAGCTGTAACTCATGCAGCTGAAAATGAAGATATCGTTAAGCTAAGAGTAATGGAAACAACAGATATACACGTAAATCTAGTAAACTACGATTATTATAAAGATGCAGAGGTTCAAGACTTTGGGCTTGCAAAAACAGCAACACTGATTAAGCAAGCACGTGAGGAAGCGAAAAACAGTTTATTATTCGATAATGGGGATCTCATTCAAGGAAATCCTTTAGGTGATTATGTCGCAAAAGTCGATGTGCTTGAAGATGGTGAAACACATCCTGTATATAAAGCGATGAACTTATTAGATTATGATGTTGGTAATATTGGAAATCATGAATTTAATTACGGTTTAGACTTTTTAGAGACAAGCTTAAAAGGTTCAAATTTTCCGTATGTAAATGCGAACGTATACATTGACGATCAAGATGGTGATGCAACAAATGATGAGAATTATTTCACACCATACCTTATTTTAGACCGTGAAGTAGTCGATGAAGATGGCGAAACACATACGCTTAAAGTAGGTGTCATTGGATTTACACCTCCTCAAATTATGAACTGGGATAAGAAAAATCTTGAAGGAAAAGTCATCGCAAAGGATATCATAGAAACTGCTGAAAAGTTTGTCCCAGAAATGAAAGAAAAGGGTGCTGATATCATTGTTGCCATCCCTCACTCAGGCATAGGGAAAGCAACCGATGAAGGAATGCAAGAAAACGCAACATTTGAATTAAGTAAAGTAGAAGGTATTGATGCAATTCTATTTGGACATTCTCATTCCGTCTTCCCGAGTGAAACATATGCTGACATAGAGGGTGTTGATGCTGAAACTGGTAAAATTAACGGTGTAGCATCTGTTATGCCTGGTTACTGGGGAAATCATTTGGGATTGATCGATTTCACACTTGAAAAGAAAGATGGTAGTTGGACTGTTGTAGATTCACAATCTTCTGTCCAAGCTATCTATGATAAAGAATCAAATACGCCATTAGTTGATGCAGATCAATCAATTGTTGACGCAGTGCACGAGGAACACGAAGGAACTATTGATTGGGTTAACAGCCCAGTAGGAACGACAACAGCACCAATTAATAGCTACTTTGCACTCGTTCAAGATGATCCTTCAATTCAAATCGTAACGAATGCACAAAAATGGTATGTCGAAAACTATGTTCAAGGTACTGAATATGAGGGTTTACCAATTCTTTCAGCAGGTGCACCTTTCAAAGCTGGTGGACGTGGAGGAGCGACTTATTACACTGATGTTCCAGCAGGAGAAATTGCGATTAAAAATGTAGCAGATATGTATTTATATCCTAATACGCTACAAGCCCTTCTTATTAATGGTGCGGATGTGAAAGAATGGCTAGAAATGTCAGCTGGACAATTTAATCAAATTGATGCATCTTCTACTGAAGAGCAAGAGTTAATTAATGTTGCATTCCCGACTTATAACTTTGACGTAATTGATGGTGTTTCTTATCAAGTCGATGTAACACAACCTGCAAAGTATGATGATAAAGGAAATATCGTTAATCCAGATGCAAGCCGTATCGTAAATTTACAATTTGAAGGCAAAGAAGTTTCAAGTGAACAGAAATTTATTGTTGTAACAAATAACTATCGAGCTACTGGTGGTGGTAATTTCCCTGGGATTAGTGCTGACAAAGTTATCATTGAATCACCGGATGAAAACCGCCAAGCGATAATCAATTACATTTTAGATAAACAAACAATTAACCCTTCAGCTGATATGAATTGGTCATTTGCACCAATTAATTCTGAAGTAAATGTAACATTTGAAACTTCTCCTGAAGCTACAAAATATATAGAGGGAGAAAAAATCGCTCATATTGAAACGCTTGAAAGTGGTTTTGCGAAATTCTCAATTGATTTAGTTGGAGATCAAGAAGGTAACAACGACAATAACGACAGTGATACTGAAAGCAAACAATTTACTGATGTACCTGAAAATCATTGGGCGAAACAGTACATTGATGAATTGACAGCTATGGAAATTATCAAGGGAAAATCTGCTACAATATTTGACCCGAATGCAAATGTCACTCGTGCTCAATTTGCATCATTAATTGTACGCTCTCTTGGTTTAACTGCTACAAATGAATCACCATTTACAGATGTTTCAGCTGAACAAGCAGCAGAAATTACTGCAGCGTTTGAAGCAGGCATTGTAACAGGTAAAACAGCAACAATATTTGACCCAAGTTCATCAATTACTCGTGAACAAGCTGCAGCTATGTTAATACGTGCTTATAATGTGAAGATGGATACAACACACATGCCATCTACAGAATTATCATATAGTGATGCAAGCAGCATTGGGGATTGGGCAAAAGATTATGTTGCCTCAGCAAATGAGCTAGGCATGATGACGGGTTACCTAGATGGTTCTTTTGGTCCAAACAATACTGCATCACGTGCACAAGCAGCAAAAGTTATTTATATGTTATTACAACAATAACAAATGATAGAAAAAAGGATGACCTTTTCTGATATGCTCCCCTTAAGGTAGACAGATTAAAAAATAAAATCTGATTACCTTAAGGGGGCTTTTTTATGTCCAATAA
>NZ_JAEUFG010000018.1 GCF_018588585.1 Bacillus sp. SM2101 | reverse complement strand
TCATCATAACCTCCACAATATGTATACTTACAATATTATAAGTTTTTCCTATACATCCACATTTCCCCTATTAATTTTACACTATAGAATTAACAATTTGAACGATGAAAAAAGTTAACACATAAAGACGCTTTTCAGAGTTATTTCTGAAAAGCGCCATTGATGTAGTTCATTAATCTATTGGCTTTGGATCAATTGCTACTTGGGGATATCCATAAACATGTCCTACTAATGCATTAAAATACCCTGGTATGTCTTTCAGTGTAAATTCAAGTATATGATTTTCTGTAAATGTTTCGACAGTCATATAGCCATAATCTACTTTTACTCCTTCTCCTTTTAACGCTGCATCTAACATCCATGTATAAGTTAAACTTAATAGATTACCATGAAAGCTGTAAGTAACGATTGCCTTTTCGTGGTCGTAGGGTACTTCCGATTCAGAAGTTTGATTATAAGTAAACCACAGTTCTCTTAAGGTTTTGTCAGAGAGGCTAAACTCTCCCTCATCCTTATAAGATACATTCACATAGTCTTTTCCTACATTGTATGTCAAATCATCATACCAAGCAAAAGCAATTATATCCCCTCTTAGCTGCAACGTTATGTACTTAGCATGATCAAGAACTCTTATTATCGTTACTATCGCCTGCTCTCTCGTTATATGCTTTCGTGGCATAAATTGTCCATTAGATCCCTGCATAAGCTCCAAATTGTAGGCTGCACTTACAGCTGGTATAGCCCAATCTCCTATTTGATCATAATCTGAATAGCCCATTTCTTTCTCTGAAGCATAACTGATAATACTAGCATAGTGTACTGTATTTATCAGCATTTGTGCAGCTTGTTCACGTGTGATATAAGCATCTGGTGAAAAGGTCGTATCAGATGTACCATTCACACTGCCAATTATATAGGCAAGCTTGACATGATCTAAATCCGTATCCTCAAAAGGTTGATCAATCGTCACTCTTTCAAGTACCATCTCTTTTGTCCATTCATATGACCTTTCGACCATTTCTAACTTTTTAAAAGCTACATTTACTAATAACTCCGCAAATTCCTCCCGTGTAATTGGATCAGCATAATTGGATTGCATTCGTTCTGGTACAATTCCTAAATCAATACCTCTTTGAATCGTATCTTTTGACCAAGCACTTGGCTGGTCTCCAGCTGCAAATACAGATGTAGATGGAAGTAACAACATTAATGATATTATAACTACTAACGTTTTCTTCAACATAATTTACCCTCGCTTTTCCCATGTAATATAAATTATAAATACTTTTACAATATCAAACTTACATTCATTTATTTACCAATATAATTATATGAAAGGGATTACTCTAAGTAAATAATAACTTAGAGATTAAGACTCTTTAATTCACCTGTTCTAAAGAAGGTTGATCTTCGACAATATGGCCCTAGTGCGGAATAAGATTACTAACATTTTTAAACAACTTTTATTATTCTTAGACAAAAAGAAGTTAATGGCTATTGATACATTGGTTGAATAACATTTTTTTGAATTTAAAATATCAGAGAGATATTAGAGGTGATGAAAAACACAAATGTTGAAGTGTTAGAGCCAACCATCGAAGTAGTCCTGACTTACATTGACATTGCTCAATGCAAGTCATTTTTAGGACATACACTGAACAAGCATAATAATATAAAGATAAAAATTTGAGGATATTTGTAGAGTTGATTTCGGAAGTAGCATCATTGTACAAATAAGTTAACAGCCCCACAAACAAGAATTGGTGTAGGACTGTTTTTCTTGGTAGTTATTTAAATGCATTTGAGTATTTAAAATTATACTAGTGAATTGTATTGAATGCTTTCAATTGCTAGATGTAGCATTTATTTTACTTGAAGGATTTGATTCGAGATCAAGGATATATAGTAAAATATACCTTGATCATCGCTTTGTATCTATTAATAAACTATGCATGTACTTTAAGGTGTTTCGCTTCTCATAATTAATATTATATAAAGGAGATTACTTAGGTCGTAGCCGCATGTTGGTGGAGACTCCCCAGCATGATCAGCGTATAATTACCTTTCCTCTCGAGGGATAAGAAATAAATAGGAAAGTGCCGCGCTTGCACCTGAACCTACGATAACCATTCCCATTGGTATGGCAGTGTGTTCCCCTCCTATTCCAACAAGTGGTGCTGCGAATGCACCTAATGCTAGTGACATCACTCCTAATAGGGCTGCTGCACTTCCTGCATTCTTTCCTTGTTTTTGCATAGCTAGTGAAAATCCAGATGTACTTACAATCCCGACACTTGATACAACAAAAAATAGTGGGATTAGAAGGAAAATTAACCTAGCATCTAGGAGAATCAACACAAATAAAAATATCCCCCCAAATAATGAAGTAGCTAACCCAAAAAGAAAAAGCCTTGACTCATGTATTCGTCCTGCTAACTTCCCTGTGGTCTGACTAGCAATCATGATGCCTAATCCATTTATTGCAAAGATGAGACTGAACATTTGTGGTGATTCGCCATAAATATTCTGCACCACAAAGGGAGAACCAGATATATAAGCAAACATGGCAGCGAAGACAAACCCTTGAGCTAATGCAAAACCTATGAAGGTTCGGTCCAAAATAAGATTTCGGAAAGTAATAAAGGTATTTTTTATTCCCCCAACTGACCGCCTATCGTCATGAAGGGTTTCCGGTAAGCCTAATAGGACGACAAAAAACATCACTAAACCTATAATACTTAATAAAATAAATACACCTTGCCATGGGACTATTTTTAATAACTGTGCTCCTAATACTGGAGCCAAAATAGGTGCAATACCATTGATTAATGCAAGCAATGCATAGAACTTGGTAAGTTCTGTGCCGGAATACAAATCCCGAACAACCGCTCTTGATATAACAATACCCGCTGAACCTGCCAACCCTTGAATAAAGCGTAATACAATTAATGTCCAGATAGAAGGACTGAAAACACATAAAAGGGAAACAACAAAATAGGTGATTAATCCAATTAATAATGGTAAACGTCGCCCCCGGACATCACTGATTGGTCCGGCTAAAAGCTGACCAAATGCTAAACCAAGTAAGAAAAAAGTCAGGCTAAGTTGGACTAGTGATGGACTTACGTTAAAATCCTTGGCTATATCAGGAAGTGCTGGCAAGTACATATCAATGGATAACGGTCCAAACCCTGCTAATGTTCCTAGAATTATAGCCATCCATAATCTCTTCGATTTAGAGATTCCTACACGGCTATCAATGAAATGTTTTAATGATTCTCCCATAACATAATTAAACCAACCTTTTCTTTAAACTAGAGTATTAGTATTCGAACTTTTCTCTCCTAACTTATTTATATCATAATTATACACAAATCATTGCCAAAGTGTCTTAAACACATTATTTGGAACTGAAAGTAAATCAATTTATAGATAAAAAAATATAACCTCAGACTTTTGTATTTGTAGCCTTTACTTGACAAACAGGTAGGAAAAAAACACCCAACAATAAGATATTACTAAACTTGAGCATATAAGAAGAAAAAGGTTTCTATAAACCTTTTTCTTAGATTTAACAATATATTAAACATTTTCAGAAAGTAAATGTTTATAATCTTAAAACTCACTACATACAAAATGTAGCTGACCAATTACAAAGAAGAAAATACCTCTAAACTATCGTACCTCTTTGAAACGAGTCGGTCCATATATTTCTAAAAATATTAAAGTTATTAGCTATCAACTTGCAATTCTATTTGATCTTCTTGGGGCAATACATACTAAAAACTGTATATTTTATGCTTGTATTGTGATTTCAAAGGCGTCAGCTAGCTCAACAAAATTAAGCTTTATTCGTCCATGTATAATAAACAAAATTTAACTTCTGATCATTCATTTCAAATTCTTCATCATAGGATTTTGAATGCTTAAATCCGTTTTTCTCTAAAACTTTTTGAGATGTTATGTTATTGGTTGTTGTTTTCGCCTTAACTTGTATTATATCTTGGTCTGTTAATTGTTCTAATAGTAATTTTACTGCTTTTTTAGCCACACCTTTTCTAGCATATAGTTGACCTACTCTATAGCCTAGATGACCAATTTTTTGTGACTTATCAATGTCAACTAGATTTATCCTTCCAACAATAGAACCATCTGTAGATTTAATTAAGTAAAAATATGAACTTCCTTGAGCTTGTGCTTCAAGTAAAGTTTCATGCCTTTTTTTAAAAACCTCAAGCCCATAGTAGTCGTCACCTCTGCTCGGTACCATTTCTTCGAAAAATTTTCTGTTTTGAAGTTCAAACTTATACAAATTGTGTGCATCGGTCACATCTAATTGTTCAATTAATATATCCACGTGTATTATCCACCATTAAATTTGTTATGCTTAAATTATATCTCTTCTTATACTAACCACATCTTTAATTGACTTGCTTATTCAACATTCGGTGAAATAGGTGCTTTTCAATTGCAGAGACAGTTGAGCATATCATTAAAAGAGCTAATAGATTTACCCTGTTACTTTTTCTCTGTTACTCTAGTTAACCAGTCAGTTATATGTGTATCAAAAAGCGCCTTTTGTTCTATTTGTAAGTTATGTCCTGCTTTATCTAAAATTGCAAAAGTAGCTCTTGGAAATTTATCAATTAAATCGAGTGCATCTTTAAACCCAACCATCGAATCTTGTCTTCCAAGAAGAAATACGCTTGGCAGTTCATACAAACCTTGATCTACATCAAAAGTAAAACTATATTGTTGCTTTATCTTTGCTAAAAATTGTTCATCAGCTATATTACACCCAGGTAGTATTTCATTTTGAAATCTATGAAAATTATATTCATCCTGCACGACTGAAATTGAATCAAAACCTTCTCTTTCATCTTCATCTAGTTGCTCTAAAAATTCATTATCTTTATAAATAATGGAATGGTCAGGGAGAGTCCTTTCACTCATTTCAGGAATAATGACTGGACAAATAAATGCAGCTCCGTCTACTTCTTTCTTTTTTTTATGAATAATTCCTCTAGCTATATAGCCGCCATATGATTCCCCCACAACTAAAAAGGACTCGTTTGAAATTAATTTATCAATAAATTCAATGACTATATCTAACATGTCATCCGAGTTTTTGACTTCATTATAATCTTTTGTTTTGCCCATCCCTGGAAGGTCTATATATATTCTTTTGAAACCATCTTTTTGTAAAAATACTGGCTCCATGCATCCTATCATTAGCCTCATATCTGGAGAAAAGCCATGAATCATAATAATAGGTTTTCCAGTTCCGTATGCTTGATAATGAAGTTTTACATCCTTAACTCTTAACTCTGGCATGTTTTTCTTCACTCCTCCAAAACGAACGTATATTCTATATCATCATGTATACATTTATATTGTCGAAAAAATTTAAATATAGCTTAATCT
Organism: Bacillus sp. SM2101; assembly: GCF_018588585.1. Taxonomy (NCBI): domain Bacteria; kingdom Bacillati; phylum Bacillota; class Bacilli; order Caryophanales; family Bacillaceae; genus Bacillus; species Bacillus sp. SM2101. Next base: position 82,065 of record NZ_JAEUFG010000018.1, on the reverse strand, counting down.
ATGTAACTCATTATGAGGGTTTATCAGTTTTATATGTGCATAAATTCTAGTTATAAGTTAGATCAATAAAAAAGTTTTTTTTGCCTCCAACCCATTTTGTCTTCCATTTAATATCTTTTAATCTGTTATATTTTTAATAACAGCCATCTCTTTTCCAAATCTATCACCATTATCAACAAATCCCAAACTTGCATACAAATGGTGAGCTCCCGAATTTTCAGGATTATAACCTACAATAATTCTTTTTGCATCCAATAATTTAATCATCTCTAATATCATTAACTTAGTTGCTTCCTTACCTATGCCCTTACCTTGAAAATTCTTATCAATCATTATTCTATAAATCCAATAACCATCAAGTTCTTCTTTTACAGAATTATACATTAAGAAACCTACTAATTTATCTTCGAAATAGATCGCGTAAGGTTTTAATGTAGATTCAAACTTTGATTGAGCTATAGAAATTGCATTTGGTTCCATATATTTTTCTTGTTCCTTTGATACTTCTAATTGACAGCAATCATACCAGTTTTCTGAATTTAATTTTTCAAGCCTTACATTGACATTATTCAAAAGAAATTCCCCTTTCAAATTTGGAGAAACGTAAATCAATCTTTGTTAATTTTAGCGTTCATCCGTTTATGTTGAGAGATGAGTTTGTTTGAGAATCTCTCGTAGCATTCATCCCTTAGTTTATTGAATGAATTTTTAAACTTTTACAATTATACCATATTCTCCTGTACTAATATTTCCTTTGCTTTCTCCAATTCATCAGTACTTTCTATATAAAGTCGTCGAAATCGGTTCATCCAAAACTTACACTATTAATTATTGTAAAAGAAAAGAATTTTTCCCTTCTTCAAAAATGCACCAAATTTCACTTTGTCAAACAATCATCTCGTTAATCTATATTGGATAGCTTATATACAGGTTAAGGAAATTTCCATATTACGACTCACAATTCCTTAATTCTATACTAAATTAGGGAGCTTCCCTCTTTTCATCCTCCATGTTATTGATGTTTGCTATAGCTTCTATGCCTTTCTACTTTACAACTCTAACTAGGTTTATTCAATTTTTAGTCAAACAAAAAAATAAAAGAAGTGTTAGCATAAAAACCAACACTTCTCTCATATTCCCCTCGTGCAATCATCATCATTTCCTTATTATTTGAAGTTTGTTTATCTTGAAATAACCAGCCGAACAACTGTATGCAGCTTCCACCACAAACCGCCACTTTCAAGTCACGGAAAGTAAAAACTGAAGTATATATTTTGACATCTATCGTTTCAACTTCACAACTTATAATGGTTTATTTATCCATTTTAGTCCAAGCATAAGTAACGAACGCACTGTCATTAATATACTTCAAACATTACTTAAAGCATTAATAACAGTTAAGATAAACAAAGAATTTGGACATTTCTTGGTAAACACTTTTTAAAACTTTATGGATTAACTTCATTACCTGTTAAACCAAAAGCACCTTCACCAGGCAAATAGCTTCATCAAAGAAAATTGTACCTTTAAAGGTCGCTACGTATTACCATATCTATTTATACAGATTTTTGATTTATTGAATTTGTTAAAACTTTACCTCTACGAGACCAAATGACAGCAGGTATTAGAAGCAAGGAAAGTAATCCTCCACCCAATGATAATGTAAGAAAGCTTGTATTTGCCACTACTACACCCGAAAGAGCACCACCAGAAGCTCCTGCTAATGCAATAAAAACATCAAGTGTCCCTTGTGTTTTTGCACGAGTTGATGGCTCAGTAGAATCAACTATTTGTGCAGTACCACTGATTAAACCAAAGTTCCATCCCAAACCAAGTAAAGAAAGGGCTATTACTAAGAGAATCATTGAATCACTTGGCGCGAATGCGGCTAATAAGCCAGCGAATAACAATGTAATACCCGAAGCTATGCTCATCGCTGTTCGACCAACTTTATCAACAAGTACCCCTGTAATAAGTGATGGTAAGTACATTGATCCTATATGAAATCCAATAACAATGCCGATTGCAGCTAAACCATGACCATTATGTTGCATATGCACTGGTGTCATCGTCATAATTGCTATCATTACAATTTGTGTTAGAACCATAACCGTTGCACCGACAGCAAGACCTCTTTTATTATTAGTGTTATTAGGAGAATACGATTTATTTGCTTGGGCATTCTCTTGTTTATAAGCTGCTATCTTTTTTGCAATATCTAAGGGATCAGGGCGTAACATAATAAATAGTACAAGACCTGCTAAGATAAATGCTGCAGCAGATAATATAAAGGGGCCTGAAAGAGCTGGAACACCAATGAAAAGAGCAAAATCACCCATAATTTCAACTAAATTGGGACCAGCAACAGCTCCGAACGTTGTCATGACCATTGTAGTACTGATTGCAGTAGCTCGTTGTTTACTGTTTGCTAAATCCGTCCCTGCATAACGGGCTTGTAAATTTGTTGCAGTACCTGCTCCATAAATTAGGAGCGAAGCAAATAAAAGAATAACATTATTCATTAGGGCAGCAATCACAACTCCAATTGATCCGAGTCCACCTACAATAAAACCTGTCGATAGTCCTGTACGACGTCCATATCGCTGAGAGAGTCTTCCTACGATTAGTGCTGCTCCTGCTGATCCTATAGTAATGAGGGCTGACGGAACTCCTGCATAAGCATCCGTTCCGAGCATTTGTTGGGCCAAAAGTGCACCTACTGTAATCCCCGCCGCAAGCCCTGCTCCTCCAAATATTTGTGATAGACTCACAACAAACAACACTCGTTTATATAACTTTTTAAGTTTTTCTGGTGAATTTATATAACTCTCAATCGGATCTTGTTCTTTACTTAACACTCATTATCACCTTCTTGTATTTAGTCATTTATATTGATAGTGCCTTACCATCCTTAAACCATCTTACAAATGTACTATTTAAGTAATTGTACATAAAGATATTTTTTATTTCAGCAGCTCCACCCATGAGAAAAGTATTTCTCTATGTCCAGAATTATTGCAGCATTTGCACATATAGAACCTATCCATGCTTCCTTAGTATCTTTTGCCTTCAAAATGAGCGTTAATTTCATTTATCAGCAAATTGCTCCCATTCTCTAACACCATCTTCCAATCGAAATGCATTTATACCTTTTTCCTTAAGAATTTCTACTGCTTTTGCCGACATTAAACAATAAGGTCCCCTGCAATAAGCAACTACATTACTTTTAGCTGGCAAAGATGCAAGTTTAGCTTCCAATTCTTCGATAGGACAAGAAACTGCTCCTGGGATATGGGCCTTTTCATACTCTTCCTTCGGTCTTACATCCAACAGTAAAACCTCACCTTTCTCCATTCGGCCTTTAAGCTCTATAAAAGTTATTCCTTCTATATCAAGTTGATTATTTAAAAACTCTTCTTTAATTTGCTGTACTTGCATATATTGCTTTTCTGATAATGCATGTAATGAAATTAAAAAATTCGAAATTACTTCATCAGCTAGTTCATAAATAACGAAGTTTCCTTCCTTCTTAAATTTAACTAGCTTTGAATTATAAAGAGTTTTCAAGTGCTGAGATACATTAGCAACAGACATTGTTGTACACTTTGCTAAAGCATCCACAGATTTAGGGCCTTGAGATAGCAGGTCAAGAATTTCCAATCGTTTAGGGCTTGATAAACTTTTCCCAATCCTCGCATACTCTTGATATAACATGTCTTTTAAATTACGTTCATTAAGCATGAATAATCCCCTCTCAACTATTCAATAGATTAATTGAATAGTTGAATTATAATCGCAAACATCATCTTTGTAAATTAATTTGCTTACAATAAAGTACTTCCTTTTATATTTTTCATAAAAAGAACTTTCTAACGAATTGATGTCTAATAATTTTCTTAAACCACTGTCTATAAATTTTGCAGTTATAAAAAACCCGTCTATAACCGTTAAATTTATGAATTCCTGTACAGAATTTGATTAGCCTTTCTTTCTTTAATAACTTAACTGCCCTTTTTCCTTCATCCAAAATTATACAGTATAGACCCAAATATTATGTGAGCCGTAAATCATTTACCAATGCTCCACAATCCATCTTAACGAAAAAGATGCATATCTTTTTCAGTATGCTTCAAATTACTGTAAAAGGTTGTTAAAGTAATTCTCCGTCTCCTAGTCCCATCTTTTTAAGACAGTTGTTAAGGACCCTTTGATCAATGCCATTAACAAGAGAATACTTTTATTTATAAATGGTTCTGATGGCTTTTTTTATATCTTCTTTACTTTGCTTAGTAATATCTAAATTCTTAATAAAAAGGTTAAGTGGTAGATCTCCCACCTCATCATGTAATGATGGCTGTTGATAAATAATTTTTTCATACTTTTCATAGTCATTGTTAGCAAAAAATCTGTTTCTTTTGATACAATCTTCCTTTTCTTCTTCTGTATGTACCATTTCTTGTGTTTCTGTTTCTAAGAAAATAGCGCTTAGAGATAAATTCCCTGCTGAGATAGCATCTTTATTTAGTAAATCTTCTAATTTCTCTAGTGTCTTTGAGCCTATTCCCTTACTTTGTATAAGAGGGTTAGTTACGATATATACAATGAACCCTGAGTTTACGTCGGCAAAATAGTGTCCCGTAGCAAATGAAACAAGTTGATTTTCTTTCTTCCCAACTATGAAGTGATAATTATTCGGTCTTCTTTCTTTAGCATATTGTAAGCTTCTTAGAAAAATTTCCTGTGGTTCTCTCACTTCAATAGGAAATACTCGATTATATAGCTCAAAAATCATCTCTAATTCTATAAAATTCTCCTCTATTACTTCAACCCACTTTATCGTCATAACAAACTCCTTCATTTAATATGCCCCTAATTATACCACTAGATCATTTATTGCTTGTTTTATAATCTAGCGTATTACAAACATGCAAGATAATTTTAAGGACATATTTACATATACAGAACACAAAATGAAAAAGCCTGATCTTTCAAAATATGTTTTTTGAAAGATTAGGCTTTGCATCTTAATTAAATCGATTGCACCATTTAATTGAGTAGCGATAGAGTTTTTATTGATTCCTTAATAGTTAAAGAATAATTTGGAGGAACACTTGTAATTTGAATGTTTGTACATAGCTACTTAAATACTAGACAAATTCTATATCTAAACCGCAAATTAAGTGGTCAGAACTTTGAAGAAGTTACGGTAACGTGCTGTGTTGGTCTATGTTAAATACTATTTTGGACACAAAAAATTTAAGTAAATTTTTAGTTATTAGACTTTGAGTTAAGTTATACTAGTTTCACATAATACCTTTATGTACATGTATATTAATGTTTGGGCAGTTGCGCTTATCTAAAACGTGCATTTTGAGCTTTCAGTAAAACTTAAACAGAACATAGTCATTAACTAAAACTCAAAGTTTTTAGCCTTTAAATTCCCAGACTTTAAAACTAGCATTTTGTTCTTGTAGATACCAACCTGACTTAAAATAATATTCATTAAATTTTGATTCGATAGGACATAATACATAAATTGGTAAATAATTGATAGAACGTAACATTTTCTTCAACACCCCTTGCCCCCGAAAACCTTCATTTATAGCAAATTGATATAACGAAATGCTATTGGATGTTTTTTTTCTGTAAAATCGAAATGCACCTACTATTTGATCATCTACTATTGCCACAATCATCTGTTTTCTCAATATGGCTGCTTGAGTTCCTAGAGGGCAAAAAAATTCTTCAGAATAAATACCACTATTATTGTCACATAAATTTCTTTTGAAGAATGACAAGATTTTTGGTGCATCTGTGATATCTGCTAAGGCTACCTTCACCGTTTTTCCTCCTTAATTATGTAGCGTCTCTAATCTTCTCGAAAGGCTACTTCCAATTAGATTGTTTTTTCATACAAGCACGAAAACCTAGATTTTTAGCATCTGTTCTTCTATAAAACGATGACTGTTTGGTAAAACGAGATCTTTATCCCCTAGCTTAGGAATGATCGCAACAAAGTCTAAGAAAAGAGCCTAGCTAAAAGAACTGAAAAACTAGTAATATGTTATCTCTATATACAATTCTATCTAGCTTCATCACAATAATATCAACCTGTTATTTTCCAACTAGCACAAATACATTTTTATCAGGTGATTCCATTACAGCAACATGACCAGACTCCGTTGCAAACGGTTTTTTAATCCATGTTACCTCTGTATTTTTGCTAAGTTCTTGATGAGCTAAATTGACGTCATCTACTAGGATTTCAACATCTGTGACATTGATATTTGGGTCATTTTGTAAAACAAGCTCTGAACTATTTTCTTCTGGGAATTTCAACCCTATGATTGTCCACGTTCCTCCACCATCTAACTTTCTTTCTATTTTCCAGTGTTGTTTTAATCCCAAAGAAAGGTAAAAATTAATAGATTTTTGAATATCATCTGTATAAATTGCAACACATTCTAATTTCTTAAACATAAATTCTCCCCCAAAATGGTATATTTTACTTACAAAAATAATGTACCACCTAATAATGACAATTTATGTCGTAATTAAAATAAACAATGTATTTTCTAATTGAGATGAAAATATAAAAAGGCCTAATTTCTTAATACCACATAAAGAAATTAGGCTTCAATTCAGTTGAATTTTACTAAACAATATATCATTTCCATATACTAATAACGAATTCAGCAAACTTCCTCAAAAAGAAATACGATGAAACACACATGACCATGAATGTGATCATAAATCCCTTCAAATTTTATATACTTCTATGATATTGATTGACCGCTACGGCCTAATCACATAACATACTACAACAATTTTAGAAGATATTATTGCTTAATACTTCCTTAATGGACAATCCCATTCAGATCTAATTGCAGCATCTACATATTCTCTCAAGTATTTTACATCATTTGAATCTAGCTGGATGGGGGCAAGCGTAACATAGCATACGTTAGAGGCATAATTAATTGCAACCCTTATAACCTCACTCTCAGAGGCATCTTCATAAAGACGGTCACAAATAAAATCACCTTTGTGGGGGATTACATTGGAACTAAAATGCTTATATATCTTCTCATATTTGCTATCATCTTGTAACTGTATTATTTGTTTTAGTGCAATCTTCATTGTAAAATTCCCCCTCATTATTTACAAAATATTTTCTATCAACACTATAACTCTAATATATAAAACTAACTATAAGAGCAAGATATCTTTATGACATAATTAAAATAACAATGGCGATTTTCATATCTAATGTTGTTTTATGTATAAAAATGTACACGTATACATCTAGAATTAATGGCATCTTTTCTTCTATAAAACGATGACTGATAAATCTTTTATTTTATGAACAATGGTAACAAAATTTACGAAAAGAGCCTTTGCGTAAAAAGTCAGTCCAACAATATGAGCTCATGACTTTACCTACAATGAAATTTTCTTATTACAACATGTATTTTATAACAAATATGATTGTTTGTAATCTATAACCATACCCACTGTATTTATATAAGCCAAAAGTTTCTTTTAAAGAAAGGCGTTTTTCTATAACAGAAACACGCCACATAATAGATAAACAAAAACTTAATGCCGGATGATTTTACAACGAATTATTGAAGCTTCTTTATTAATTTTGTAAGCTCTTTAAATCTAACATCAAGTTCCTCATACTCTTTGTTATTTGGAGTCTTACAGCTAAGTTTCCCTAAAACTTCTTGTCGTTCAGTTTCAAGTTTTAAACGTAATTCTTCATTATCATCTCTTTTGGATAACGATTCTTTCTCATTAATTTGCTTATAAATAGTATGATTTGAAAATATGAGTTTAGCATTTGTTGTTCTATCAAGAAAATAACGATCATGTGACACAACCAATAGAGTGCCTTTATATATTTCTAATGTTTCTTCAAGTTGTTCACGAGAAGGCAAATCTAAATGATTCGTTGGTTCATCTAGGATAAGTACATCTTTTTCTTCTAGAATATATTTCATTAATTTACACTTCACACGCTCACCCATGCTCATGTTCTCAATTGGTTCTGTCCACTGACGATCAAGAAATCCTAAATGTTTCATTAAATTACGTACGTGCCCTCTCTCTTCAAATGACTCTTTGTCGAATAACTGTTTGGGAGTTTGAAAAAGGGGCAAGTCGAATACTTCTTGAGTCAAATAGCCGATATTTGCTGCTGGAGAAACCCATATATCACCTTTAGTAACTATTTCTTTTCCGGCTATCATATTCAAAAACGTAGTTTTTCCACTACCATTTGGACCAATAACTGAAACCTTTTCACCATGCTGAATGGTAAAGTTAGCATTCTTAAAAAGATTGTGTCCTTCAAAAGATTTTGCTAAATCTTTAACTTCTAAGAACCGCTTTCCGACTTTATGGTTTGCTTTTAATGAAAAATTTATTTGGTATTCTGCCTTAGGTGCCTCAACTTTTATCTTTTCAAGTTCTTTTGCAAGTCGTTTTTCTTTTGATTTTACTTGTGAATCCATTCGCTTAGCTTTCACTCGATAATATTCTTTAAAGCCTTCCTGTTTTGTTGATTGCGCATGAGCAGACTTTGCCCACAATGTTAGTTGGCTCATTTGACCTTCTATTCGTTTTATCATTTTTTGTTGTTTCTCATATTCACGTTGTTGAGTTAGTCGCTCACTTTCACGATATTCCAAAAAACTGGTGTAGTTACCACAATGACTAATAAGTGTTTGATTTTCAATTGACCATATTTTTGTTACTACTTTATCCAAAAAATAACGATTATGTGATACGAGAATAATAGTACCCTTATAACTTTTAAACTTTCTTATAAGGAAGTCCAAACTCTGTTCATCCAAGTGGTTTGTTGGTTCATCGAGCAATAAAATGTCAGCATTTTTGGCTAAACCTTTGGCAAGGCGTGCTTTTAATTTTTCTCCCCCACTTAAATTCAAGTATTCACAGTTTGGAACATTCCAACTCTTTAATAACACTTCCTCTTGAGGTGTAACCTCACCAAGAAAATAAGACTCTTTTTCTTGTTCAACCATAGTAATTGTAAGATCATTTTGTACGTGTTTTATATGTCCTCTTGTTGATTGAAGGCCACCGTTCAGTAATTGTAATAAAGTTGATTTACCGGCACCGTTTTTACCTATGATTCCGATAACATCCCCTTGTTGTACATTCGTATTTATATTTTCAAAAATAATATGATCTTCAATTTCAACTTTTATTTTTTGTAATTGCAGTAGTTCTAACATAAAGGATCACCCTTCTTTTTCAGGGAGAATAAAAAATCCTCCCAAATAATTTTGGAAGGATTAGTCAAAAAGCATTTTGCCGTACTTAAAAAAGCTACTTACCATTATAGCTCTTCAATATATAGAAAAATGGGCAGACTAATCCTAAGTTTTTATTATTTGAAATATAAAATTTCAAAAGTTAAAAGTAGGGTTAGTTAACCATTGTCCACCCATCATTCCTTTCGTCTAATAGTACTTACAATTTTAACACTGTACCAAGGGTTATTCAACAATTTGTAAATATATGAAAAAATGAATCTTCCTTTTTTCCAGACTAATTCCAGCTTGTTATATTAGATGCTTCATAAATGATCTTGATTTAAAACACTTAACTTATTTTTTGGAGGTGGTGTCATTTGTAATGAAAATGGCAATTGCTTTTGATGGTTCAATCCATTTTAGAAAGTGGTCTTTTTCTATTGGTTTACTTGCTTCCTTACCAATATCACATATATATAAATATCTTTCACTGAGATAGTACTTACATTCATTTATTAGAAAAAAACACCTATTAGCACATCCTATAAAATCACCAGTTTTAATGTCCATTCCCATCTCTTCTTAAACATTCCTCGTGTGTCTCGTTTCCGTATATTCTAAAATTCTTCTTAATCTATGCTTTACTTACATCAATTATTTCAAATATTTTTCAATTAATCTCTACTTCCAAATTATTATTGTTTTTCATACTAAGAAATAAATTCAAATTACAATTTGAATTTCTCGGAGTCTAAAATGGTAAAAATAAACTAATTATGATAAAATAATTAATTATTATTCTATATTATGTATTTTTATAAAATTCAAAGATCACAACCTCGTCCCTCTTGGAACAAAAACAGTAACAGCATAATGTCCTCTTAGAATTAATCCTTTTTAAACAAATATAGTGAAACTCCGAATTAGGTTAATCATACTAATAATCAGTTTTATTATGATATCATCATACTCTTTTGTACATTTTTTATACTTTGCGAAATAAATACCCTGTTTGTTTCAAATTACTATTGCAAAGGCTCTTTTCATTAACTTTGTTACTACAGTTCCTAAAATAGAAAATTAAGATGTCGTTTCACTCATTATTCATCGTTTTTATTGAAGAAAAGATGACACGAAAGATAGATGTATACGTGCATAATTTTTTGTACGAAAAATAACATTCTATTCTAAAACACCCCTAGCAAAGGCTCTTTTCGTTAACTTTGTTACTTGTAGTTCCTACAATCAAGATGTCATTTTACTCATCAATCATCGTTTTTATAGAAGAAAAATGCCTCGAAAGATAGATGTATACGTGCATAATTTTTTGTACGAAAAATAACATTCTATTCTAAAACACCCCTAGCAAAGGCTCTTTTCGTTAACTTTGTTACTTGTAGTTCCTACAATCAAGATGTCATTTTACTCATCAATCATCGTTTTATAGAAGAAAAATGCCTCGAAAGATAGATGTATACGTGCATATATTCTAGAACGTATAGCAACGATCCATGCAAAAACAGCTTTACTTAAAGGAAATATCAGTGACTGAAAAACCTAAACTTCATAAAAGTCAGTTAACTATACGATAAAAAGCTACATATTTAGGAGGCTTCTATGTATGAGTAAAAATACTAATTATATTTTAGGAAAAATAACTAGTTCTTACAATAAACATAAACTTAGAAAATATAAAGAAAGTGTAAAAAAGATTAAAACATTTCGTTTAGAAACCTGGAATAAAAATCAAATAAAACAACGCTCTTTAACATTAATGCAGCAAGCGAAAAGCGGTACATCTCTTGAAGAATTATTATTTGAAGCCTATGCATTAGTTTACGAAACAGTAAAACGAGAATTGGGGTTCCACCTTTTTGATGAACAGCTTATAGCAGGGATAGCTCTTCATGAAGGAAAAGTTATTGAAATGCAAACTGGAGAGGGTAAAACTGTTGCAGCTGTACTACCTGCTTATTTAAATGCATTGCTGGGAAAAGGCGTGCATATTCTAACCTTTAATGACTATTTAGCAACAAGGGATGCTAAATGGATGGGTGTTATTTATAACTACTTAGGTTTATCAGTTGGTTTTATTAAAGAAGGGATGAATAACAAAGCTAGAAAGGAAGCGTATGATGCTGATGTTACATACTTGACTGCTAAAGAAGCAGGCTTTGATTACTTGAAAGATTCCATTTGTTATGATAACAAATCAATAGTTCATCGCCCTTTTCACTTTGCATTAGTAGATGAAGCAGACTCTATTCTTATTGATGAAGCAAGGGTTCCTCTTGTCATTGCAGACAAGGAATCTAGTTCGCAGGAAGATCCGAAACAGTTCACTGAAATCATAAGAAATTTACAACAAGAGATAGATTATGCAACTGACGAAAATGAACGAAATGTGTATTTAACAGACTTAGGAATAAAAAAAGCAGAGCAATTGTTATCCTGTGATAACTTATATAAGAATGAAAATGTCGATACGATGGCCTCACTCCATTGTGCCCTGCATGCTGAAGTTTTACTAAAAAGAGATGTCCATTACATTATTCGAGATGGTAGGATCGAGTTAATCGATGAACTCACTGGCAGGATTGCAGATAAAAGACATTGGCCCGATGGATTACAAGCTGCTGTAGAAGCTAAGGAAGGTTTGAATATTCAATCAAGTGGAAAAATATTAGGATCAATTACGTTGCACAATTTTTTAAATTTATATCCAACTATAAGTGGGATGACTGCAACCGCAAATTCATCCATTAATGAATTTACAGAAATCTATAATTTAGAAGTGATTACGATTCCATCTCATAAAACATGTTTAAGAATGGACTACCCACATAGTGTGTTTACCCACAAGGAAGCGAAAAAAAAAGCGTTGGTGAAGAAAATTAAAACAGTTCATTTGACAGGCCGCCCTATTTTAATCGGGACTAGTAGCGTAGAGGAATCTAACAACTTGGCAATTAATTTAAATGCAACGGGTATACAGTGTAATGTGCTCAATGCAAAAAATGATGAGTTGGAAGCGGAAATTATTTCACAAGCAGGAAGGTTAGGGGCAGTTACAGTTTCAACTAATATGGCAGGTCGTGGCGTTGATATTTTGTTAGGTGGAGGCTGTGCTGATGAGTATGAAAAGGTAGTAGGATTAGGTGGGCTATATGTTATTGGAACAAACCTACACGAAAGCAGTCGAATCGACAATCAGCTTCGGGGGAGAGCGGGTAGACAAGGTGATCCTGGTGCTACAAAATTTTTCATTAGTCTAGAAGATGATCTACTTATCCGTTTTGGCATTTCTAAAGTAATACCTCCAAAGTATCGCATATTAAAACAAGATGCACCTTTAACAAGTTCAAAGGTGATTCAAAAAATAGATCATATCCAACGAGTGGTGGATGGGGAAAATTTTGAAATAAGAAAAACATTAAATAAATACTCAGATATTCTTGAACAACAACGTTGTATAATTCTTAAAAAACGTCACGATATTTTATTGGATCGTGCAGTGGGGAATTTATTCTCCTCAAAAGAACCTGATAGATATGAAAGTCTATGTAATCAATTAGGAAAAACGAAAATGCATCAGATTGAAAAACGTATTACGTTGCTCCAAATAGATCTGTATTGGGCTGAACATTTGGATTTTATTGAATATATTAAGGAGGGAATACATCTCGAAAGTGTAGCTAGAAAAAATCCTTTAGATGAATTTCACACATTGCTCATATCAGCTTTTGATAAGTTGTCCGATAAGATTGAACAGGGCATGATGAACCACTTTCATGCTATTGACCCTAAAAAAGAAATTAATTTGGAGATGAAAATTTTAAAGCACCCTTCGGCAACTTGGACGTATATCGTTAATGATAACTTTGTTACTAGAAAAAACTCTTTATTTAAATTGTTATAAATACAGGAGGTACCTCCATTCTATTAGGCAATATTAGGTTTAGTTAACACCTTTCCTATGTCGTAAAGTTAAGAAAAAATGTATCTACAACTATAGGGAATGATTTAAACTTTGTTACTATTGATACCGAACTAGGGCCGCAATAAGTAACCTTACATAGTAATGCTAAGAACTTCAAAAATGATCGATTACACTAAATTTGTTACAGGTTATAGGAATTTGAAATATCACAGTTAATTCCTTACTAGGTAACATAGTCCAGCCGGAGTATTTGATACCAACTAGCAAAATTCTTTATAGAATTACCCACTGTACTTCATTAGCTTAAAATTCTCAGTAATTTCTTGCACTAATCTTATTGAAGTCTTATTTGCTCTACACTCGTGATCAGGATCATTAAATTAACAAAGTCTCCTAAATGTTCCTTGAGATACTTTTCAGTTACTTCTCTAATCATTGAGTCTCATTATTTCCATCTCTTTAAATCATCTATAACCTGTATAATTTGATTCTTTACTTAAAGGTATATAACTTAAGAGTATGTGAATTGATTGAACTCTAACTGATCTGTTACGGGTAGCTAGGTTGATATTATAATGAAACCTTGAATCTTCATTCTAACTATTTCATTACAGTGAGTTCTGAGTAACTTCATTGATTGTTCTATAAAGTCAGTTTTATTACATGCTCTCCTCAAGTCTAGCTACCTAATTTTAGTCAAAGAGTCAATTTTAAATTTTCCATATATCTTTATCCATTATTTCAATCACTTTTTTTGAGATTTCGTCTATTTCACATAAAATTTTTGAATTTTTTTCTTCTAGAACATTATTAATATGAGTGTTTCTTTGTGCTTCAGTTTTAGGATTCTCCATATTAATTATCAACTCCTGTATAGGGTTTTCCCAACATCATGTTGGCTAAGCTTATATAAAGTAATTAATAAGATGTAATTTTTTTCTACTCACTTATAGAAAAATGTCCTACTCCCGTAAAAGTACGAAAGACGTTACTCTATAAAGAGTAACGTCTTTCAAACCTAAAATATTAAATTAATAACTTATCAGCCTCCTGGCATTACCTCATCAGCTTTTAATGGTACAACTTTTACCTTTGGTTTATCAATATTGATAATTAGGGAATCTTCTTTAGGTTCACCATTTGTTGCACTTGCGTTTTGAGTATTTATAGTTAATGCTAAGGTAGCAACTATACATAAAGTCATCGTAAAATATAACACTTTCTTAAACATAAAGACTTTTCACCTCCGCGTAGTATAATGCATTTACAGGATACTTGTCTTGCCCAAGCTTTAGAAGAGCTTCTTTTGGTAACATTCCAAAAAACCTGTCTCCTCCTTGCTTTATATATAATTCTAACGACATCCAGTGGTATTTTGCATCGTCAGTAGCAAGACCTCTCAACCAAAGTCGTTGGGCTCTAGTTCCTTCTTTATTGTCAAGCTGATCTAGAATATGTAAAGCTTCTTCTTTCCTAGAATTTTTTATAAGCCAATAAGCCTTGTTTTGTTCATGTTCTATTTCTTCTATGTCTATATCTATGTTTACATGAATTTTAAGGAAATGAATTTTTTTAACAACTAATAATGCAGCGCTATCCATCCCTAATTGAGTATATAAATCTAATGCTTTTTCAAAATACTCTAACGCTTTTTGAGCATCAATAAATGCCCAAGTCAATCCCAATGTAACATAGCTATAAGCATTTGTTTTTAAATCTAAAGCAAATTCTAAAGGTTTATATGAAAAATTCCTAGCTTCCTCAAAGTTACAATTTCTTAAATTTATAGTTTGTTGTAACACATAATACTTAGTTTCTGAAAAAGACTTGTAATGGGAGTCTTCAATACTATTAATTAATTTTTCGACTCCTACTAGCTCTTTCAGCGATTCATTAAAGTAATGTAAATCATGATATATGTATGCAACAAGTATTCGTTTATAAACTGTACTAACTAAATCACTATCTGGTATCTTAAAGTTTTCAGCTTCATCACATAATTCTAGTAGCTTATTTTTTTGTTCTTCATGATTATTTTCAGCGTTTATAGGATCATTCCAACTTTTCATGCTTTTTATAAACTCTATTTTTCGCTTGTAATTTATATGAGTTAAGGTTCCGTATCGCTTTAAATTCGGATTATTTTGATAGTTTAATGCAATATTCGTTAGTTTCTCAAGTTCCTCAAGGTAATTGTTTTGGTCACAGTACATCATCGCTGACATAATCAATTCTGGTTTTTCATCTATTTCCTTAATAAATTTTAGCATAATCTGTTTTTCATGAAAAGTTCCTGCAAGATTATCAAAGGCTCGAACGCAAGCTAAAACCCAGTAAAACTTTGCTACTTTTTTACCATTTAAATACTTATTTAGCCACTTTTCTTCTATTAAATTATTTTCATATTTATCTTTTCCGACTATTTCTCTCATTTTTACTTGTGTTATCTGATGCTTCAACATCAATTCTTTTAATATTTGACCAGACGTTAGTTCACCATTAATCAACGTATTACTCAAAACATTGCACCCTCTCAAGTCAAAAATTTAACAAGCTAACCTTATCCTTTACTGAAAAGATTAGCTTAGCCGTCACTTATATAAGAAATATAAAGCTAACTGTGTTTATAATTGAGTACTTACATTTATTTTAGATCTTCATTCATTAACATATTATTCTTAAGAAAATAATAATTTTGATATATATAATAATTCTAGTACACCATATAATTCATTGAAAATGTCATATTATTCGCTGAGAGACCATTTTATGTCATTAAATGAAGTTATACATGATTTTCCTTTGATTTCCTTAAAGTAGAATTAATATATTTATTTTTCCACAGCAAACCTTACAAACTATGTAAATTCTAGCTTGGATACGATGAAATTTCAGATCGTTTATTACATATTTCACAATTAATTTACCTGCTTCTATAGCATAGCCGGATTTTTTATTTACCTTAATTGGTACATGGGGAATGTTTGAAACTTCCTATTTATTTCAATGTTAAACATTCTATTTTTCCGATGAATTAAAAAACAAACTTTCACAAACCCTTTTTATGCACTATGTTAACCTAATGATCGTATTCTATAGGGAAGGCGTTTTGTGTATAGTTGGGCTTGATTACAATTAAAACAATTAGTTGAGTTTCGTTTTGATGAAATGAAGTATACCATTTGTTAGTTGTAAATTTTTGTACGCAAAAATAAATCATTGAGAAAATAGGTGAATAGTTTGTTCAACAGTCGGTGGCAAAATCCACGTTATCAAACATCTCAAAACTATCCATTTAAAAATAATAAATGCTGTGTATATCAAGAAAGAAACAATCCTAATGGACCTACATATGGGATTTGTGTTCCCCTATTTGTAAAATGTCATGTAGCTGAAAATGGTTTTGTTAAAGTAGCAGAATATGAGGTGGCATATAATTGTTTTGGCTGTGTAATGTATGGAAGATAAATCTCTTTATTACATGTATATTTCATTAAAGGGAAAAGTAAATATATATGCTTAATGAGGTGATTTTTTTTGACATACAAATCTTTTAATAGACATTCTTCTTTGCTGGATATACCAATGATTTTCATTTCAAATAACGTGCGTTTTGTATTTATTTTCATACTTGGTGTGCTGTGGTTTCGTGATCATTTCGGCAAAAAAATCGTTATAAATTCAGTTGTATCAGTTGTTATTACTTTAATTACGAACACATTAATAAAGTTTTTTGTGTATAAGCCTCGACCTTTTATTTATAACCGTGTAGGAATACTCATACCTTCTAAAAGGGATTCTTCGTTTCCAAGTAAACATACTTTATTAGTATTTACCGTATCAACTTCTATCCTCCTCTATGAACGAGCCCTTGGATGTCTCATGTTAGGTCTTTCAGTGTTAACAGGTATTTCTCGCGTATGGGTTGGTCATCATTATCTTTCTGATGTGATTGGGAGTGCATTTATAGGAAGCTTAACAAGCATGATAGTTGGCAAAGCTTCTGGGATTTATAAGCGTTTTATGTACAAAAATTGTTATTGAGCCATATACTTAGCTTATTTTAACAGGAAGATGACTGCTGTAAAAAAGTAATCATCTTCCTTAAGCCATAATTAGTTACAATGTTCTTCTGATGTAGAACAATCTGAATTTAAATGATCAATTTGTATCGTCGTATGGTTAATATGGTACTTATCTTTTAATAATTTTGTTGCTTCATTCAATACCCTCTCATAATTATCACAATCTCCTATTTTAATGTGACAACTTAAAGACAAAAAGTCGGAGCTTATTGCCCACACATGCAAGTCATGAACATCAATAACATGAGAGATAGACAACAACTGTTCTTTAATATCCCCTACATCAATCCCTGGAGGACTTCCCTCCATTAATATGTGTAAAGAATCTCTCGTTACCCTCCATGCACTTATAATGATGAGAATAGCAACAATAACACTAGCGATCGGATCTGCCAAATTCCAACCAAAGAACATGATAAGTAAGGCAGCTATGATCGCACCTACTGATCCTAACAAATCCCCTAACACATGTAAAAATGCACTTCGAATATTTAGATTGTCACTCGTATCCCCTTTTAAAAGAATAAAGGCTACGATAATATTTACGAGTAATCCAATTGATGAAATAATTAGCATACCTTTACTAATTACATGAGGTGGTGCCAAAAGTCTGTTATATGCCTCCCAAAAAATATAAATAGATATAATAACTAAAGTAACTCCGTTTAATAGTGCAGCTAATATTTCAAATCGCCTATATCCAAACGTTTTCTCTAAAGTTGGTTGCTTTTCTCCGAACTTCATTGCCAAAAAGCTTAACCCTAGTGCTGCTGCGTCACTTAACATATGGCCTGCATCTGATAATAGCGCCAAGCTATTTGTTAGCACCCCTCCGATTACTTCAATAATCATATACGTACTAATGATAAAAAAGGATATTTTTAACGTCTTTTTATTTACATTATGAGTGTGAGTGTGACTATGACCGTGATCATGATGAGCATGTGAATGTCCCATGGCGTTGCCTCCCAAAAAGTATGTGTGAGTATTATTCTTTTCTATTAGCTGTTTTCTCATTAATTGTTGCTTTTCGTACTAAGAGCCAAACACTTACACAACTAGAGTTCGTGGCATCTTTCCTTCTGTACAACCATGACTAACCATGTAAAACTTTTTTGGTACTAATTGGATAACAATAGCAACAAAGTTTACGAAAAGAGCCTTTCAATTATTACTTCATTACGCATTTATTTAATATATGATCAACTATTCATATATTAAATATATAATCTTCACTTATATAAGTCAATGGTTTATTCAACAGCTATAGCGTTTTAAATCATATAGCAACTATATCTTTTACACACGTATGAGACAAAGTTTCATACCATATATATGAATAAGCTTCTTATTACATTGAAAGGAGTATTCCGTATGCTCGATACGATCGATTGGAAACTTATCTCCTTTGTCTCATATACATTATTCCATGAATACGTCACTTACATTCGAATTCCACAAATCTGTTATTGGGAAAATGCAAAACAAGACGCAATAAGAAAAGAGTAAAAAAACTCAACCACATCACCAGGTGATGTGGTTAAACATTTTTCACATAACATGTTAATGTTGACAACGTACTGATTACATCTTTACAGATGTGAAATATTATTTATTTTTTGTTTTGTTCAATTGATCCAAATACAAGTTACGTAAGGTTGATGTCTTATACAGCTCTAATCTTCTTCTTTCAGTCGGATGGATAATAATCCCCATGTCTTTCAATTGCTTTACGTACCAACCTTTTGAACCAGGATATGCCATACATCATTCCCCTTTCTCCTTATCGCTTGTCCTATATATATGCAACAAGTAACAGGGGAATGACCATCATATTTCTTAATATATTTTTGTTTCAGTAGTTTTAGCCTATCAGTTGTGTAAACTTGCTGCATTGCCTTCTAAGAAATAAGTACTTACATCTAACGTTGGTGGCATCTTTTCTCATTTACATTGAAGTCAATTATATAAAATTATTAATAGTTGTTCTAAATTAGTCTCAATAGCTACAGAGTTAACGAAAAGAGCCTTTCAAAAAGATGGAATAAACTCTCGAACTCGCTTAATTGAAAATTATATGTATGAAGGTATTCAAGGTAGATATGCTTAGCTAGTATTCGTTTACACATCACTTGCATGGATTACTTTGTCTTTTTCGCATTGTTTCTTCCTAATAAAATACACGTACACAACTAGAGCACATACCATAACGGTGACTAACTTATGAAAACAACACTTGAGGTTCTACTAATTTGGTAACAATAGCAACACAGCTTACAACAAAAACTATTACTTTACAATCATGACTGGACAGTTAGCTCGCTTGGCAACTTTATGGCTCACACTTCCTAATACCATTTCTTGAAATGTATTGAGCCCCCTACTTCCAATAACAACAAGGTCAAACCCACCATTATTCGCATATTTTACAATACTTGGTCCAGGTTCACCGTGAATCATTGTTGTCTTTATTTCCTTATTAATTATTCGATAACATATATCCTTTGTTGCTTGCAATCTTTCATTTCTTGTTAATTCAATATCGTGAGATTCAATGTTTCTTAATGCGTCTGATTTAGCTGTCTCATTGTCAACAATATATAAAATCTCAATTGTTGCTCCAGCAATTTCTTTTGCTAAAAATGCTGCTT
The DNA here is from genome assembly GCF_018588585.1 of Bacillus sp. SM2101. Taxonomy (NCBI): domain Bacteria; kingdom Bacillati; phylum Bacillota; class Bacilli; order Caryophanales; family Bacillaceae; genus Bacillus; species Bacillus sp. SM2101. Next base: position 62,102 of record NZ_JAEUFG010000018.1, on the reverse strand, counting down.
TTTCTGCCGCACGTATTGCGTGATCAGAACCGTCAGAAGCTAGTAGTATTTTTTCAAACAATATATACACAACCCTTCGAAAATTGGATATGTTAAGTATATAAGAACAGCTAATAGAATAAAAGAAAATAGAGTAGGTTTTTAGTTCCCACTCTATTGTATAAGGTGTAAAAATTGTTTAGTACGTTCTTCTTTTGGTTTACTGAATATATCTTCAGGTTTGCCAGACTCGATAATCTTGCCGTCATCCATAAAGATGACTTTATCAGCAACCTCTTTTGCAAATCTCATTTCATGAGTAACTACAACCATCGTCATACCTTCGCTAGCTAAATCTTTCATCACCTTAAGGACTTCTTGAACAATTTCTGGGTCCAATGCAGAAGTAGGTTCATCAAAAAGCATAACATTGGGTTCCATCGCAAGTGCTCTTGCAATACCTACTCTTTGTTGCTGCCCGCCAGAGAGTTGAAATGGATAATAATCTATCTTATCAGCTAGTCCAACTTTAGTTAGGAGAGATTCGGCGATTTTCCTCACTTTATCCTTCCTAAGCCCTTTTACAATGACAGGACCTTCCATTACATTTTCAAGTGCTGTTTTGTGCGGAAACAAATTATAGTTTTGAAATACCATGCCTGTATTTTTTCTAAAGGAAGCTATTTGCTTTTGCTTCAACTTGTTAGAAAAATCTAAAGTATCCTCAGCTATTGTAATACGACCCTTAGTCGGAGTTTCTAGTACATTTAAACAACGTAAAAGTGTTGTTTTTCCTGATCCCGATGGACCGACGACGACGACAACCTTCCCTTTAGGAATATCTAAATCGATTCCTTTTAACACTTCTAACTGGTCGAATGACTTATATAATCCACTGATTGAAATCATCTATTTTGCCCCTTCTTAATGTTTTATCTCACTACATACCTATCTAGCCTGCGCTCTACTCTGTCTTGAATTAACGAAAGAATAAAACAAATGATCCAATATAATAGTGCAGCTTCAGTGTATAGTAGTAAAAACTCATAGTTTGTTGCAGCAATTTCTTGAGCCTTTCGAAACATTTCGGTTACCAAGATTAACGATGCTAGTGATGTATCTTTTACAAGACTAATAAATGTGTTTGATAATGGTGGAATCGAAACTCTTGTAGCTTGAGGTAAAACAATTCTTGTTAATACTCTAGAGTATGACATACCAATCGAATACCCAGCTTCCCACTGACCTTTAGGAATAGATAATATAGCTGCGCGAATGATTTCTGATGAATATGCACCTACATTCAATGAAAAACCAATAACGGCAGACGGAAATGGGTCAACAATAATTCCAATATTAGGCAAACCATAAAAGATAATAAATAATTGCACTAAAAGTGGTGTACCTCTTATTATTGAAATGTAAATTCGAGCTACAATTTCCAATACTCTAATATTAGATATCCTCGCTAGAGCAGTAAGGATTGCTAATATAATTCCGAAAAAAAACGACCAAAGTGTTAATGGAATCGTAGAATCCAAAGCTCCCTTCACCAATGGGAGAAGGGAACTTTGAGCGATGTCTACTATTTTTTCTAATCTTTCTGGATTAGTTAAGATATTACTTAAGTACATTTTCACCAAACCATTTCACTGAGATTCTTTCGTATGATCCATCATCAATCATTTCGGCTAAAGCCTCATTTACGGCTTCAACAAGTGTTTCATTACCTTTTCTAAATGTTAGTCCACTTTCGCCAGCGTCTTCAGATGTAGCTACAATTTTGATTGGTGCATCAGGACGTTGCACTTGAAAATCTAGAACTGATAGCTTGTCGTTAATCGTTACATCTACACGTTTAGATGTAATCAGTTCAATAGCTTGGTTAAATCCTTCAACTCCTACAAGTTCTGCCCCATTTTCCTTTGCAATATCAGCATAGTTACTAGTTAAGGATTGAGCTGCTTTCAGCCCAGAAATGTCAGCAAAGCTAGCTACTGCATCGTTATCTTCACTCGTTACTAAAACAGCTGCAGATGTGATATAAGGATCAGAGAAATCATATTTTTCTAAGCGATCCTCTCTAATTCCAACTTGATTTGCAATCATATCAAATCGTTTAGAATTTAAGCCTTCAAACATAGCATCCCATTGTGTTTCTAAAAATTCTGCTTCTACCTCTAATCGCTTAGCAACTTCCTTTGCGATCTCTACATCAAAACCTGTTAATTCACCACTATCATCATGAAAAGTAAATGGAGGGTATGTTCCCTCTGTGCCAACCTTTAATACGCCATCTTCTTTGATTTTTTGTAGAAGATCGGTTGTTTCTTCGTTAGTAGCTTCATTGTTTTCTGTATTTCCACTACCACTCGTTCCTTCTTTTTGTTCAGCTGTTCCACATGCAGCTAGAACGAGAGTTAGTCCGAATATGAATGTTAAACCTAATATAAGCTTTTTCATTTTTAATCCCCCAGTAATTTTATCGGATTTTAACAATATGTTAATTAAGTATAGCTAGATTTCACCTTTTGTCAACGGATTTGAATTATACAGACTTTTCGAAACACATATTATTATTTCCATTGTTTAATATTTTTATTTTACAAAGGCTCTTTTCATAAACTTTGTTGCTATTTTTATTAAGAATAGACAGTATGATGAGTTTTATTAGTTCTCATAGGTTTTATGCGTAGCAAAGAGCCACGAACGTTAGGTGTAGACGTGCTTATATCTAAGCATGAAAAGCAACAATCGCTGTGAAAATAGTATTTAAAAAGGTTTTTTCTGAAAACTTTACTAAAAATGGTCAGTTTGATGAGTTAAATGGGCATATAGATTTAAAAGTAGAAAGGATACCACGAACGTTATATGTAGATGTGCTTATATCCAAGTATGAAAAGCAACAATCGGTGCGAAAACAGCCTTTTACAAAAGAACTTTAGACAAAATTTGTTGTTAATTCGAGTGATTTCTGTGGAATTGACAACGTTAAGATGCAACGAAAGTAGCTAAATGTTTGCAAGCTTTGTTTACCAGCGGAAATACAGCATTTATATAACCAAGCGTAGCTGTAATATTAGATCATTTCCACACACTTATTCTAAAAGAATTATCCCTACCTTTCTTGTTCGTGAATAAACATATTTATTTCCAAAAAAAGTTTGACAATTTTGTGACAAAAGATAGAATATTCTTATAAGGGGATGAAAATATATGAAGAAAAAACCACTTGAGTCACTATTGTTTATGAAAAAAATAACAAGTGTTGGATTAATATTAGGTTGTATTGTTTTTTTATTTAGTTTTTTTGTAAGCGGTATCAAAGGTGATTACGTACTATCAATAGGGCTTAGCATTATGATATCTTCAATGATCCTTTTCGGGTTTGGTCTTAGTTTAAATCTCATGGAAGCAGTAAGTGATCGCAGTACCTCTTAATGATTTTTAATATTCATTTTTAGATAGTCATGAATCGTATAGCCATATACGATGCTCACAAATAATAAAGGGTCAGACCTTACTCTATATCTCGAAAAGCATGCTAGGTAGTAGCAAACCTAGTATACCGATATAGAAAATAAGACTGACCCTTTTCGTTATATTTATAAGGTTAATATTGTTAGAATCTAGTGTCATGAAGACCCGTGCCATTCAGTAATGATGTTGATGAAAGACTGTTTCTTTTCGTACTAAGAATGATGGATTTCATAGAAAGACCCAACTTACTGTCCATTTTAGTAACAGTAGTAAAAGAGCCTTATGAAAAAGCCTTTAACTAATTTGGCTAGTCATTAATGTGCTGCATGACCTGCTGTCAACACCCAAATAGAGCCTACAACAATAACAACAGCTATAAAAACTCCATAACCAATATTAATAATGTTAGCCTTCCCATCTTCCCCTTCGGTCATATGCATAAACATGAACAATTGTAGCCCTGCTTGAATAACTGCTAAAGAACCGATGATCCACATAATTACATTAAACGATAAGTTCGTTTTAAGAGCTACTCCCGTAGCTATAAAGGTTAGTACGATGGAAGATATGAAACCTAATACGTGCCCAGTAGGAAAACGATTTGTTTTACTTGCCATAAATCACACCATCCCTTTTAAATACACAAATGTGAAAATAAAAATCCAGACGACATCTAAGAAGTGCCAGTACAAGCTAATGATGAATGTTTTTCTAGCAGTAACAGGTGTTAAGCCTCTTCTTAGTAACTGTATAATAATGATCGTTACCCAGCCGATTCCAACCGTTACATGGAGTCCGTGTGTACCTAGGAGCACGAAGAAGCTTGATAAGAAAGCACTCGTTTGCATCGTAGCACCCACACTAACATAATGGATGAATTCAGTAATCTCCATGTATACGAACCCTACGCCAAGTAATACTGTAATTATAAGCCATGTAAGCAGACCTTTTAAGTTTTGTCTTCTCATTTCAAAGATGGCCAATCCGCAAGTAAAGCTACTCGTTAATAGCAATAAAGTTTCAATCATGACATCCTTAATTTGAAAAATATCTTCGGGTCCTGGTCCACCTGCTGTACGCCCCCCCAGAACACCGTAAACCATAAACAATGTAGCAAACAAAACAATCTCAGCACCTAAGAAAATCCAAAAACCAAAAATATTCATACGGTCTTGCTCTGTTTGATATTCAAGTGGTAAGGAAGTATCAACCTTTGCTGACATGATTGTTCACCTCTTCTGCTTTATTTCTCCAAGATTTTTCAGTCTCTTTTATTTCTTTTACAGGTATATGATAACCATCGTTATAATCAAACGAACGAATGATCAGCCCCGCGAAAATACCCACTGCCGCTATTGCTGCAGCAATATGCCATTCAAATACGAGGAAGAATCCTGCTATACCGAAAACAACAGCCATATAAAATGGAAGCCCTGAATTGCTCGGCATATGAATTTCTTCAATCTCATTATCCTTCAGATCTAGTCCTTCTTTGTTCTTCTTCATGTGCCAAAAAACGTCCAATGATTTTACTTCTGGTAGTTTTGCAAAATTATAGTATGGTGCTGGCGAAGCTGTTGCCCATTCTAATGTTCTAGCATCCCATGGATCATTTGAAACATTGCGATCAGCATGGCGTATGCTCCAATAAATGTTATAGCAGAATACAGCAAATCCAATAGCAAGTATGGCTGATCCGATCGCTGAAACTAAGAACAGTGGTGCAAAACCTGATTCTACTGAAAAAGTATATGACCGTCTTACTGCACCATCTAATCCTAATAAAAACATTGGGAAGAAGGTTAAGTTAAAACCAATCACAAATAACCAGAAATGATATTTTCCTAGTCTCTCATTTAGCTTAAAGCCAAAGATTTTAGGCCACCAATAATATAGACCTGCAAATACGGCAAACACGACACCAGGTATTAATACGTAATGGAAATGAGCAACTAAGAACAGGGTATTATGATATTGATAATCTGCTGCTGCCATCGCAAGCATAACGCCAGTTACACCACCGATAACAAAGTTTGGCACAAATGCTAAAGCCCATAACATCGCATTAGTAAATTTAATTCTTCCTTTTCTCATCGTAAATAACCAGTTAAATATTTTTACACCTGTAGGTACAGCAATTAACATCGTTGAGATAGAGAAAAATGAATTAACTGCTGCTCCGACACCCATTGTAAAGAAATGATGGACCCATACAAGCATACTTAAAAATGCTATCCCGACAATTGAAAATACCATAGATTTATAGCCAAATAGTGATTTTCTTGAGAAGGTCGCGATTACCTCTGAGAAAATACCAAACGCAGGTAATGCTACAATATACACTTCTGGATGTCCCCATAGCCAGAATAGATTTGCCCATAACATATCTGACCCACCAGCAGACAGTGTAAAGAAGTGAGTACCATACAATCGGTCAAATGTCATTAAGCCAAGCGCGACCGTGAAAATAGGAAATGCAGCAACGATAATGACTGATGTAATGAAAGATGTCCAAGTAAACATTGGCATTTTCATCAATGTCATGCCTTTTGTTCTCATTTTCAGGATCGTGACAATAAAGTTGATACCTGTCATTAATGTACCGATACCCGCAATTTGAAGCGCAATGGCATAATAATTGTTTCCGATACCTGGACTAAACTCCTTACCAGCTAGCGGGAAATACGATGTCCAACCTGCATCAGGTGATCCACCTATGACGAATGATATATTAAATAGCATAGCTCCACTAAAGAATAACCAAAAGCTTAAAGCATTTAATTGTGGAAATGCTACATCTCTCGCACCGATTTGTAGAGGGATGATCACGTTCATTAAACCGATTAAAAACGGCATAGCCATAAACAAAATCATGATCACACCATGAGTTGTAAATATTTCATTATAATGTTGAGCATCTAAAAATTCCATTTCAGGTCTAGATGTTTGGACTTTCATCAAAAGACCGTCTATCCCACCACGGAAAAACATTAATACTGCTGATAGGATATACATAATACCTATTTTTTTATGATCGACTGTCGTTAACCATTCAGTCCATAACCAGCGCCATTTTTTCAAATAGGTTACGACACCTATTATTCCAACCATGGTGAGTAAAATTGCAATTTGTGACCCTAGAATTAATGGATCACCTGTTATAAAAAACTCATCCCATTTAATGCCCACCGTGATCACCCCCGTTTTCCTCTTCCATGTTCATATCATCATCTTTTTGAGTGTCAGTAGAATCATTTTTATAGTTGTCTTCTTCTGAGAATATCTTTCCTTGATAGCTATGATTCTTATATAATTCAGGATTTGTATACGTTTTAGAGTCCATATCAGCATGGTTAACCCACTCTAAGTGAGTATTAGAATATGTTAATCTACCTAAATGTGTTGGCAAAAGAAGCTCTTCATACTCCTCCTCAGTTAATTTAGGAGCCGTTTCCTGCACTTCCTTTTTCCACTCCTCGTAGTCTTGTGGCGTCTGTGCTAATACTTCAAATTCCATTTTCGCATAACCCCGACCATTGAAATTAGTATTTCTACCTTCATATGAACCAGGATTATCAGCTACAACAAATAAATCTGTTTCCATTTTATTCATTGTGTATATTTGTCCAGCTAAAGCAGGCACCCAAAATGATTGCATCGTTGAAGCTGATGTTAATTTAAAGTGAACTGGTCTATCAGCTGGAATATTTACATAATTAACTGTTTCAATTCCATCTTCTGGATAGCTAAAAATCCATTTCCAGTCGGCAGATGTCACATGAATGACAACTGGCTCTTGATCTTCGTAGCCTTCTGGAATTTTTTCAAGGTCATACAGCGTAGTTACCGTAGGAATTGTTAGAGCAACAAGAATAAGGACTGGAATGGCGGTCCAAATAATCTCTAGCAATGTACTACCGTGTTCTTCTGGCGGTTCATAATCCATATTGTCTGGTTTTTCTCGATATTTCCAAACGATATAAGCAAATAAACCGAACACAACAACAACAATTAAAAGCATCCATAAAATTGACTGATTAATTAAGTTAGCGATACTTCGTGCTGCAGGTCCTTGTGGATCAAGCACAACCAAATTTGTTTCACAACCACTTAGAAACAACACTGGAAGAGTTGTTAAAAACAACAAGACAAGTCCCTTGTTAAACTTCATGTTAATTCACCCCAAAAGTTAAGTATACTTACTAAAAATATCGTGAATATGTTCATTTCTTCACAACCGATTGTTCGGTTTTTCACAAACTTTGCTAATTTATATCAATAAAGAACATTAACACTGTGTAAATAATGATAACATGATTTTATGAACGCTTAAGTCTGTAATTGTGACAAAATACGCAAGGAATTTACTGGAGAAACTACATTTAATTTCACCATGATATTTAAAGTCATTTTACCGATTCTAATTTTCCCATCATGCCTATTTTCGCAAATAAAAAATGTCCATTTTGGCTTGATATGACTCTTCCCGTAAGAGTGAAATGGATAGTTGCTACTTGATACGAAGCCTTTGTGGCATGATTCTAACCCAGATTTTTTAGATGAAATTCGTACCAAAAACAACAATCTATGTAAAAAAACTCAGAGTTCATTATATAAAATTCATATACTCTGTAGTGATTCATATCACTAAAACACGTATTAACAATTGGTATAGTAATAATGTGAATAAAAAATAACTTACACAATCATGTGTATTGTATAAAGTTGGTGGATTTTATGAACAAAGGTATGCATTCACTATATGAATTAATTGGTGGAGAAAGGGCTGTTCACAGTCTTGTAGATGCATTCTATCCAAAGGTTTATGCAAACAAAGATTTACAACCGCTGTTTAGTGGCGATATAAATGAAATAAAAAGAAAACAACAAATGTTTTTAACACAGTTTTTAGGTGGACCCACTCTATACAGTAATGAATTCGGACCACCTGCTATGCAGCATCGCCATCTCCCATTTGAAATTACTCCTGTCAGAGCTCAAGCTTGGCTGAATTGTATGAAAGAAGCGTTTGAAGAAACTGAGTTAACTGGACATGCTGCTGACATGTTCTACGACCGACTGAAACAAGTGGCTGCAATAATGGTAAATACACATACTGAATAAACTTGAATTTTTGTAAATGAAGTAGCATTTAATCTCCACATGCGAAGAAAAATCTACCTCAAGACGCAGACTCAAAGAATGGTGAATAATAAAATTAAGCTGCTACGCAATGTAGCAGCTTAAGAATCCCATATATTAGTCCCAATTAGTAGCCCTAACACCATAAAGCTTGCGATGAATAGTGTCACAGATAATTCTTCCATCATGATCCCCCATTATGTACATTAATCATATTAGTTACGTGCTCATAAAATATTTTACTTCTATTTATAATAAGGTTAGCATGAACTATCATAACAATTGACATGGAAATTCAAACGTTTTATGTCAATAATGTGAAAATTATTTGAACCTATTCATGGTTATTTGTTAGTGATTTAATTCTATCTCTAAATTGACTGTCACGTAAAACTGATAATTCGAATTCAATTAAACTACTTGAAAGTTTAATTGATTCATAGGTATTTAATTGATTAAAAAAGATTGCTAGCGCTGTTTGATTCCCATTTTTATCAGTCGCATATAGGGCTTTTGTCAATATGTATAAAGTTGAACCACCTTTTTGCCCTGCATGTTTCAACCATTGTTGATTAGCTGGATTTTCCATTAATCCTTCCATTACAGGATGTAAATGCTCTTGTACTTCAGATGAAAAATATTCACGACTATTAATCTTCTCCATAATACGTGCGTAATTATAAGTCGTTGATGTACTAAACCGCTCTGAAAACATTCGATCAAAGTCGCTATCATGCCAAGTTGAAGGATCTGCTTTTTGTTTATAAATGCTCGCATCATCACTTTTAAGTTTTTTATGTATTTGATTAGCTAACTCTTTCCACTCTACTGAAGATAAATCTTTAAGTGTTTCTTTCACTAGTTGGTGCTCTTGTTTGCTTGTTATTTTTCCGTTGTTATTAGTCTTTACTTCGTATGGAATATATATACTAGATACGGATGGATAGATTTCTTCATGATTATCCAGTCCCAATTTTTTTATTCGCTCATTAATTTGATCTAATCCAAGCCTCATCATCAAAAATTCTGTATTTGCATTTGAACTAAACTGAATCATACCTTTTACAATTTCTTCAAGTCTAACAGTGTCATTTTGTATTAGGTCTAGTTCTTTCATACGCTCTAGCCAAGCGTTGTGAGCACCTCCATCTGTATTGGGAACATAAAATTTTTCTAACACACTAATTTGAACAGTTTCATTTGATGCGACTAAACCTTCAGCTGCTTGCTCCGCATACTCAATTGCGATAATCGTTTTTACTGTACTAGCTAAGGGCATGTTTTGATCAGATCGAATATCCCCTAATACCTCACCATTCTGGATTAAATAAAGTGATGATTTTTCTTTATTTTCTTCCAGGAACTTTAAGACATAATCAGTGCTTGGTGTGTATATCCAGCGCCTTATACCCCAAATAATAACAAGAAATACGATAACTGCTATACCGAGAATTTTAAGAACTAGAGTCATTTCTTCACCACCTCGTAATCTACATAATATTCCATATATATTAAAATAGGAAAAAAATAATATATTTCACTTATGCAATACATACATCTGCACATAAAAAGGGCTAAACTCAAAGATGCGTTCATAACTACAACGGTTGTAGTCACTCCGCTTTTTGAGTAACCCTCAAATTATAGTGAGTATTTTACTGGATTAAATGCTGTTAAAGAATATATAAACTGCTTTTGTCGCTCTGTTTCATCGTCTTCCATATCAACGATTGCCCACAACGCTTCATCAAAATAAACGAATAACAATACGTCTTGCCATAATATTTTTTCTTCTTCAGTTAATGTAATATATTCAAAATATCCTTTTGTAAATTCAGTCCATTCCTCTTCAGTAAACAACCTGCTAGGTGCGGTTTCTATCTCAGTATGGAATAAAATTAATGCTAATGCTAAGTCTACAATTCTTGGAACAATTCCTCCATTGTCTGGATCAATTAAAACTGGATGATTATCTTTTTCGTAAACTAAATTACTTGCTTTATAATCCCAGCTTGCATTAACCATTGGTAGCGTTTTTTTCTTTAAACGAGAAAAATCACTCGTTAAGAAATCTTCAATACGACCTTTTAATATATTAAACTCTTTTTTCTCTGGACGATTTTTTAATAAGTTAGATGCGATCTCTTGCAAGTCATTTGTTACATCATTCGTAAATTCATCATCAAAATTTAGCCAATCAAACCGAGCACATTCAAACGTATCTACTTTATTGTGAATTTGACCTAATAATCTTCCTGCTTCATAGATGTCTTGAAGAGAACCATCATATTTACGACCTTTAATAAATGGATACATTGTCCAAGTATGGTCTTTATATTGAATGAATGGATTTTCTACCTTGACTGGGGTAACCACTTTTATTCCATTAGAATGTAAGCTCGTAGTCCATTCAACAAGCTTTTGTGCAGTATCCATCGTTCTTCGAGTTCGTTTAATAATAACATCCTGCCCTCGATACTGACATTTATATACAGGAGAATATCTATATATAGAATTAGCAGCTTCCTCTGTCCATTCCACATCCCATAGCCTGAACAAGTTTTGTGTTTCTTGAGTATTCACTTATATCACCTTTTCCTAATTTATAGAACGTTCATTACCTCTTTTGAAATTTCCTGTTACCTTAGCAAGAATTAATTGAACTTCATGCTTACTATTGGCTTGTTGAAGTTTAGTAGTTATTTTTTCTGCTTCTTTACCTTTTAATGTTTTTACTTGTTTACCCATCCATGTAATAAAAACTGTGTTGTTCTTTGTTACTCGGTAACTAAACATTTCTTCATTTAATCTACCCCGTTTATCAATTTCCGTCATGGTCGTTCACCACCACTTGTCGATTTTGATCCATAAACATGTTTTGACCTATAAACCTCTCTATTTGACCCATAAATTCATGTTTTTGACCCATAAATGTCTCAGTTTGACCCATAAAACATGTTTTTGACCCATAAATGTCTCAGTTTGACCCATAAAACATGTTTTTGACCCATAAATGTCTCAGTTTGACCCATAAAACATGTTTTTGACCCATAAATGTCTCAGTTTGACCCATAAAACATGTTTTTGACCCATAAATGTCTCAGTTTGACCCATAAAACATGTTTTGACCGATAAACCTCTCTATTTGACCCATAAATTCATGTTTTTGACCCATAAATGTCTCTATTTGACCCATAAATTCATGTTTTTGACCCATAAATGTCTCAGTTTGACCCATAAAACATGATTTAACCCATAAATGTCTCAGTTTGACCAATAAATTCACGTTTTTGACCCATAAAACATGTTTTTAAATCCAAAACTCCTCATACGATGTAAAAAACATGTTTTAGATAGGTCATCCGTTACGTTGAAGTACCGTTTATCCTGCTAAAGATGACTGTTTACCTTGTTGTAACTGGTACATCTGATAGTATTTTCCTCTCATTTGCATGAGATCATCGTGATTACCTTGTTCAACAATTCGTCCTCGATCGAGTACTAAAATTTGATTCGCATTTTTTATCGTCGATAGGCGATGAGCGATAATAAATGTTGTACGTCCTTTTTTCAACACTTCTAACCCGTCTTGAATAATTTTTTCAGTTTCTGTATCAACATTTGCGGTGGCCTCATCAAGAATGAGAACTGCTGGATCAAAAGCAAGTGCACGTGCAAAAGATATTAACTGTCTCTGCCCTGTAGATAACGTACTCCCTTTTTCAATTACCTTCTCGTCAAAGCCATTTTGTAAGTTTTTAAGCAATCGATCTGCCCCAACATCTCGTAAAGCTTTTTCTACTTGTTCACGAGTTATCATTGGGTCATTTAAGCTAACGTTAGAAGCTATTGTACCCGTAAACAAAAATGGATCTTGTAAAACGATTGCCATATGCTGCCTTATCATTTGTACTGGGATAGTATTTATATCTTGACCGTCAATGAGTATTTTGCCTTCTTTCGTATCATAAAAGCGGGACAGAAGATTCATAACTGAACTTTTTCCTGAACCCGTATGACCTACAAGTGCAATCGTATCCCCTTCCTTCGCCTCAAAGGAAATATCATGGAGAACTGTTTCCCCTTCTTTATAGCCGAAAGAAACTTTATCAAATGTAACATTACCTTTATAGCGTGGCATTTTATCCTCACAAACTTCTGTGCCATCTTTGTCAAGAAGCTCAAAAACTCGTTCTGAAGATACTAATGCTTGCTCAAGATTTGCTAATTGGTTTACTAATCCAGTGATCGGTTGGAATAGACGATTCAAATAATCAACAAACGCATATAGCACACCTAGGGATATAGCCGAATTTGCTGTTAATGATTGGCCACCAAAATACCAAATCAAAGCAACGAAGGCAATATTACGTAGTACGCCAACTAAATTATGAGATGTTAAAGAATTTAAGCGTAGTAACTTATTTTGATGGTCAAAATAATCTTTATTAATTTCTTCGAATTCTTCTTTTGTTTCAGATTTTCTTCGGAATGCTTGAATAATAGTCATTCCTTGTATTGATTCATTGATCATTGCATTTATATCACTTAGGCGTGATCGTATGATATGGTTGTATTTTGACGCATACTTTCGATAAAATTTAATCCAAATGACTAGTATTGGAACAAGCACTAAACAAATGAGTGCAAGTTTTACGTCTAATAAAAATAACGCAATATAAATACCAGTAATATAAATAATACTAGTAACGAATGTTGCTAACACGGTTACAAATAGTTCTTTTATCGTTTCAGTATCATTAGTAATCCTTGAAACTATTTTTCCAGCTGGTAAGCTGTCGAAATATTTAATTGGCAGTTTTTGAATATGTGTAAATACATCGTTTCTCATTTTCTTAATAATACGATTTGCCGAAGTTTCTAGATAAAATTTTTGCCCATATGTGAATATTGAAGCGACGACAAGCAAAGCAAAGTACACTAAAATTAATTTAAATAAATCGTCTACTTCTGGCATGTAAAAAGATAATAGCTCATCATTTGTTAGTTCGACAGCTGGATAGCTCATCTCTTCATTACTACGGGTAATGATCAATGTGCCGTCATCAAATGTTCTTTCACCCTCAGGAGTCGTAACTGGTTGGTCAACAAACACATAAACTCTACCTACTTGTAAGACCCGAACCTCTTTTCCTTTTACTTCATCGACAGAAAAATGATCCTCCCGTTTGTACCATGTATCTTGATATAATACAGCGTTTTCCCCTTCATCTGTTTCATACCACGGATAACTATCAATTCCTAAAATGTGCTGATCAATCATGCGCTTTGCAATAAATGGACCAGCTAAATCAGCTGCAACAGCAACCATTAGCATGAGTAGTGCAAAGATGATTGTTTTTTTGTATAAAAGAGCATAATTAAATAAGCGTTTTCCTATTGTCATACAACCACCTCCTCTTCAATATGTTCTTCTAGTTGCTGACGGTCATATTGCTCTTTGTACCATCCGTTTTGTTGTAGTAATTCAAAATGGGTACCATCTTCAGTGATTTTTCCATCTTCGAGAACGAGTATTCTGTCAGCATGCTGGACAGCAGACAATCTGTGTGTTGTTATAATTGTAGTTTTGCCAGCTCGTTCTTGCTGGATATTCTCAATAATTTTTGTTTCTGTTTTAGCATCAACTGCTGAAAGAGAATCGTCTAGAATCAGTATTTCTGGATTAACTACGAGCGCTCGAGAGATAGAAATCCGCTGCTTTTGCCCGCCCGACAATGACACTCCTTTTTCTCCTACTAATGTTTCTAGTCCTTCAGGAATAAGAGCTAAATCTTTACGGAAAGCAGCTAAATCAATGGCTTTGTCAATCTCTTTGTCTGTTGCGTCTTTCTTACCAAATATGATATTTTCTTTTACAGTTCTAGAGAACAGCACGTGATCTTGAGGAACGTAACCGAGCCATCCTTGAATTTGCTCTATCGCAATATGCTCAAGTGACACATCAGAAATAGCAATATTTCCAGTACCAAGCGGGTATTCACGTAAAAGTTGTTTTACTAACGTTGTCTTTCCACTTCCTGTTTTACCAACAATCCCTAACGTTTCTCCACGAGATAGATTGAATGATATTCCCTCCAAATTATTAACCTCTGAAGAAGGATATTTAAATGTCACATTGTCAAATGAAATTGCTCCTGGATATTCAAGCGAACGAGGTTGCTTATCGTCCATTACATCTGCTTCATATGAAAGTGTTTCGTTAACACGATCTAGTGACGCATTACCACGTTGCATTACATTCATTAATTCTCCCACTGCAAACATTGGCCATATAAGCATTCCTAAATAAACGTTAAATGAAACGAGCTCACCTAATGTAATAGCCTTATGAAAGACTAGATACGCTCCGTAACCTAGACCTATTAAATAACTCATACCAACTAATACTTTTATCGTTGGGTCAAACAGTGCATCAATGACTGCAACTTTTACATTTTTCTTATAAACATCGTTGGTCTGGGACTCAAATTGTTGTCGGTCTGCTTGTTCCTGTACATATGCACGCACAACTCGAACACCTGATATGGATTCCAACACACGGTCATTCATATCACCAAATGAATCCTGAGCTTCCGTAAACCGTTCATGGATTTTCTTTCCATAAATCTTCATCGCAATCGCCATGATTGGCATTGGTAACACTGCCGCAAGAGTTAACTTCCAGCTGATCATAAAACCCATTGTAAATAATATCGTCAACATATATGCAGAAGAATCTATGAGTGTAAGTATTCCAAAACCGGCTGTGATTGATATGGCTTTTAAATCATTCGTAGCCTGTGCCATTAAATCTCCTGTGCGTTTCTTTTCATAAAATGTTGGGGTCATCTTTAATAAATGATTCATAAATCTTGAACGTAACGTTCGCTCCACAACGAACGCTCCACCGAATAAGTTGTACATCCATTTATATGTCATTGCATATGTGACAACCATAATTGCCAATAACACCAGTAAATATTGAGTCAGTTTTTGAACAGTCAAACTACCTACAAAAATATCGTCAATTGCCCCACCGATTAGCCATGGCGGAATCACCTCTAATATGTTCACGATAAACAATAATGTAATTGCCACTGCGTAGCGTTTCCATTCTTCCTTAAAAAACCATTTTAATTTTAATAAAACTGAAAACATGTGATCATCCTCCTTTTCTTAGTTGTCTGTACGCTAGCCACCTTCGAGATCCCCAGTATTCATCGTTCTCAATGATTGTTTCGATTCCATTTCATGTCCTCCTCAAAAATTTGGTTAAGTATGTTGTTTTAGTGTTCAATGAACAGAAATACCTTTGCTCTGTTATGTTGAACAATCGTTATATATAAAAAGGGCATATCCGAATGATTCCAGATATGCCCTAATTATCCAATTATATTGTATAGCAATATAAAAAGGCACAAACCACGGATTAATTCCATGACCTATACCTTGTGAGAACAATTGTTTTTCAACTTCTGAGATTTTTTAAAAAATTCTCTTAGTTTAAATATAAAAAGCCGTCATTGGATAGGTCACGTTTTTCATTATGAAGTTATTGTTATTGTTCACGTCTACATCTTTGATATCAGTAATGAATACAATTTTCTTCATCATTTCGTAACCCTCCTTGTTAATAGTTAAAGTTAATACTTTGCTAGATTATCATTAATTGGCTTGTTCTGTCAATTCTTATTTTTTAAAAAATATGTGAATTAATAAGTTGTGTTAACGATTTAAATCTTTGCTGAGCTAACTTCTTCAATTAATTTGCGTGTAGCACTCATTTTATCATCTGCATGTGTAATCGCAGTAATGACTGCAACACCCTCTGCTCCAGCTTGTATTATTGGCTGAATCTTTCCAGCTTTTATCCCACCAATTGCAACAATCGGTACCGAAATGTCGTTGTCTCTCATTTCTTGAATAATCGAAGGTCCATTTACATTTGTCGCATCTTTTTTTGTACTAGTTGGATAGATTGAGCCTACACCTAAATAATCGGCTCCTTTTGCAGTTGCATCTTTTGCTTGCTCAACAGTATGAGCAGATACGCCTAATACCATTGTGGAGCCTATTTTATTACGCACATTTTCGACTGGCTCATCCTCTTGGCCAATATGTACACCATCTGCTTGAAGCTTAATTGCTAGTTCAATATCATCGTTAACGAAAAAAGGGATGTTGTGATCTTTACATATCTTTTGAAGCTCAATTCCTAGATCATATTTTGCTATGCCACTTTTTGCTTCAATACCTTTTTCACGATATTGAAAAGCAGTGATACCACCACGGATCGCTTCGAGTAGAACGACACAAGGATCACCTAAACAATCTTGACTGCCCATCACGAGATAAAGTGGTAACATTTCTTGAACCTTTTTATTAGACATTTTAAAGAGCCCCTTTCTTGCCAAATGCCCAATGATTCGTAGGTCCATGTCCTGAACCAATGCCTAACTCATGCTGTATCGCTGCTTGGATAAAAGCTTCTGCGGTCTCAATAGACTCGTAAATAGCTTTTCCTTTAGCAATTTCTGCGGTAATTGCCGCTGCAAAAGTACAACCAGTTCCATGTGTATGTCTCGTTTCTATTCTTTTGTTATGAAACTCATAAAACTCGTCACCATCAAATAATAGGTCTACAACAATATCGTCTTCGTCATGACCACCTTTAATGATTACATTCTGTGCACCTAGTTCATGAATCATTTTTGCAGCGTTTTGTCGATCATCCAAATTATTTATCTTGATGCCTGCAATTATTTCTGCTTCTGGTATATTCGGAGTAATAACATATGCTAATGGGATTAAGTACTTCTTAAGAGTCGTAACCGCTTCTTCTTGAAGCAAGGCAGCACCACCCTTTGCAACCATTACAGGGTCAACAATTATATGTTGCCACCTATATTCAGAAATTTTATTAGCTACCGCTTTGATTAATTCACTCGAAAATAGCATGCCAGTTTTTATGGCGTCTGGAGCTAAATCGGTAGCGATAGAGTCTATTTGTTGAATCGCAGCTTCTACTGTTAATGGGAAGACCCCTTGAACACCGAGAGTATTTTGTGCGGTCACTGCTGTAATAGCAGACATACCAAACACATCAAGCTCTTGAAATGTTTTTAAATCAGCTTGAATCCCTGCTCCACCTCCGCTATCAGATCCAGCAATTGTTAATGCTTTATATACATTCATTTGTACCATCTCCAACTTTACTAGGATGTTCAAATAAGTAAGTGCTTGATAATGGGAAGGACTTTTTGAACATACACTATTTTATTTAGCTCATTTTAAAATGTTGTTATTGCTACTAATTAGAACAGCTTTTGAAGGTTTATACATCCTCATTTGGATGAAGTAACAATGCTTTGTTTATCGCTAAAAACAACACTCAAAGCAAAACAGTATATTGTTTGACTGTTTTGGCAATGAGTGTCTTCATTTCATTACATGTTTTCACCCTAAATATTTGTGATATAACGACCTTGCCTCTGATATTTCCTTTGTGCCGTGAACGAGGACACGACCATCTTTAAAAATAACGAGCCGATGTTGACCTGTCGAAAATGCAACTAAATATGGATTACGCTCAACCGTACCACCTTGAGATTTCAGTAGATCAGCTACTTTTTCCAAATCCCGATCAATTTTTTTGGGTGGTCGAATTTGTACCGCGTCTCTGCCACAAAGAATGGCTGATTTCGTTTGATTTTCATAAGATAGAAATGGATAGGTTCTATCTTCACCACAAGATGAACATTCAGTCTTCTTTACTTTATCAACACTAATTGCTGAATGTTGATTTTTCCAAAGATCAAAAGATACTAGCTTTTTTCTTAAAGCAGCCCAGTCTTCGACTAATATCTTTAAAGCTTCAGTTGTCTGATAAGCGACCACCATTTGAACTGCTGGACTAATAATTCCAGCAGTATCACATGTCATCCCTCCTAAAGGGACTGTTTCTAGTAAACAATGTAAACATGGTGTGATTCCAGGGACAATTGTATAGCTAATTCCATAGCTTCCAACACAAGCACCATATATCCAAGGAATTTCGTATTTTTGCGAAATATCATTTATTAGCAATCTCGTATCGAAATTATCGGTTGCATCAAGGATGAGATCTACTCCTAAAACCAACTCTTCCATTTCTCGTACAGACACATCTGCAACATGTGCATTGATTTCCACATGTGAATTTATCGCTTGTAATCGGCTTTTTGCTGCAACAGCCTTAGGTATTCTCTCTTGTGCATCTATTTCACTATAAAGTTGTTGTCTTTGTAAATTGCTCCATTCAACATAATCTCTATCAACGATTGTTAATTTTCCAACCCCTGCTCGCACGAGGGCTTCAGCATTGCCTGTTCCTAATGCTCCAGCCCCAATAAGGAGTACATGCTTGTTAGAGATTTTTTGTTGACCTGTTTCACCAATCGGTAAAAATAATTGTTGTCGTGAATAACGTTCACTCAACCAATGCTCATTCCTTCCATCGGACTGCTAGCAGTAGCATATCGTTTTTTTGGTATACGCCCCGCCTCATACCCTAACCGTCCTGCATCAATCCCCAGCTTCATTGCTTGTGCCATCTTAACCGGGTCATTTGCACCAGATACTGCTGTATTCAACAATACGCCGTCAGCACCTAACTCCATTGCTAAGCTTGCATCTGTTGGACTACCGATTCCTGCGTCTACGATTACTGGAACCGTAGCCTGTTCAATAATAAAGCTTAAATTTAAAGGATTAATAATACCTTGTCCAGAGCCAATCGGTGATGCACCTGGCATAATTGCATGACAGCCTAACTCCTGTAGTTTTCTTGCTAGTACAACATCATCAGACGTATAAGGCAAGACAATAAAGCCTTCATCAAGTAATTGTTCGGATGCTTTGTACGTTTCTATTGGATCTGGTAGCAACGTTTTTGAATCTCCAATTACTTCTACTTTTATCATATCACAAAGACCAGAAGCTTTTGCTAGCTTTGCAATACGAACAGCTTCTTCAGCCGTTGCTGCGCCAGCCGTATTTGGTAATAACTTATATTTACTCACGTCTAACTGTTCTAAAAAATTAGGTTGACTTTTTTCATAAATATTCATTCTTCGAACTGCAAAAGTTAATACTTCTGTATTCGATACATCAACAGCTTCCTTTTGTACCTCAAAACTAGAATATTTACCTGTTCCTAAAAATAAGCGTGATGAAAATTCATATGGTCCAATTTTTAACATATTAACCGCCTCCTACAAAATGTACAATCTCAATTCTGTCATTATCATTTACTTGTGTATCTTTATGATCCTGCTTTTGTAAAATAGTAGAGTTAATTTCAACAATAACAATGTTATCCTCAAGCTCGAAGTGGGCGAGTACATCTGATATATTTTCTAAAGTATCAGGTACATCAACCCGATCACCATTAATAAATAACTTCATTCTCACACTCCTTTCACTAACAACATTGTCTAATCATAGATTGTTATTTTCATATTTTCTAGCTCGGTGTTGATTTGCGTACAACATTCAATCTGTTTGCGTAAGCTAGCTGTATATCTCATCAACAAAACATACGGAAAAAGAACCTATATTTAAAAACCCAATCATTTTAACGATCAATTCGAAAATGGTGTATTAACTCATGATCAAGATCGATTCCTTCAACTAAATCAGCAGTAACTTTGCCAGTTATAGGGGCTAACAAAATCCCATTACGATAATGCCCTGTAGCTATAATTAAGCCCTCCACATGCGGGTGCTCCCCTAACAAAGGCATACCATCGTGAGTTTGAGGACGAATGCCTGACCATGTTTTTTCAAATTGAGTGTTGATGATTTCTGGTAAAATGATCGAAGCTTTCTCTATTAGACTACAAACGGAACCCGTAGATACTGTCGTATTGAATGTATTTGGGTACATTGTTGCTCCAATAATTATTCTTCCACCCTTTTTTGGAACTAGGTAACAATGATGAGAAAAGATTGTTTGTGTTAACAGAGGTTTGTCAGTCTTGACAGCTAAACATTCCCCTTTTACTGGATAGCTAGGCAATGACAACCCAGTTTGCTTGACAACCATGTCCGTCCAAGCACCGCTAGCTACAATAATCCGTTCGGAATGGAATTCACCCTCGTTTGTCACAACACCTTGGATTCTATTGTTTTTTATGATTAATGAATAAACATTTGTTTCCTCTTTGATCGTAGCTCCTAGCACCCTTGCTGCCCTAAAAAATGCAATCGTTAAATCATGAGCGGACACTTGGCCATCTGTAGGTATACTCATAGCTCCTCTTACAATTGAAGACAGTGAAGGTTCATATGCTCTCACTTCTTCAGATGTTAAATATTCAGTTTGTTCCCCAATATTTTTCTGCAATTGAATAATGTGTTTTAATTGCTGCTCCTCTTCTTCACTTATTGCAATCTTGAGCATTCCTTTGTTCACATATCCAATATGGACGTTCGATTTGCTTTCTAATTCCTCGATCGTTGTAGGAAACATGCTCCTGCTTTTTTTAGCTAATTGAAACAGTGGCCCATCCTCAGTTAATTCCGCTTGAGCTGCTAACATCCCTGCAGCAGCACCAGAAGCTTTACTACCTAATTGATCTTTCTCAATGACCAGCACATGGTGCCCTCGCTTTGCTAGATGATAAGCGATTGAACCACCATTTATACCCCCACCAATAACGATGGCATCATACGTTTTCTTCATGTAATCATCTCTTTCGATAACATTTTTGAATATTCCTTTACTGCTTCTATAGGCGTTTGGGCTAATAATACGCCTGACAATACTGCCACTCCATCTACTCCTCTATCTATCAGTTCAGGAATATGAGATGGTTTAATTCCTCCAATGACAATTAAAGGTATAGATAGCTGTTTTTTTAATTCTTCGACGCTATCAACCCCTTTAGCTATCACTCCTTTTTTGGAGGAGGTAGGATAAATATGACCATATATCACATAGTCAGCCCCTTGCAGTTCTGCTTCAACAGCCTCTTCTAATGAATGAACAGACTTCCCAATGCGAAGTTTTGGAAATGCCCTTTTCACATCGCCTACTGATAAGCTATGATATGCTAGCTGAACACCACCAACTTCAGCAATTGAAGCAACATCAATTCGGTCATTTATGACTATTTTATTAAGTGGTACACTTCGTTGAATTAGTTGATTAATCGTTTGGTATAAGTCTCTCGCTGACATTTGTTTTTCACGTAAATGTATAGCAGTTGCAAAAGGATGAATCTCACTAATAATCGAAACAAACGTGTTGATTGATTGTGTCCCAGTTGAAACAATATGTAGCTCTTTGTTTGCCATAAGACCTCCTTGTAAATAAATTTAGTCAAGTATTTGAGCTTAGTTTATTCAGCTCTAGACATTACTCACTAATAAACGGTCTCACATATCAAGATGAGGAATGTACCAACTTAAATTTACTTAGCAATCCAAACGGCTCATCGATATTGAGAATTACCCATATACTATAATTTGTGTCCTAGACGTGATTGGCAAATAGGAAAATAACAATATTGAAATGTACATGCCGCCAGCAACAGTCATAAGCATAAGCAACTAAAAAACCCACTCTTGCGTAAGAGTGGGTTTACATGTATCGAATGCATGAATAGTTGACGTTATTAATCCAATTCATGAATAATATGTCTCACACCTATTTCATAAATTAAGCATGAAGACAAAGTCATTATCACATGTTGTCCACTTCCCTACGCTGGTGTCAGCCAGATCAGGTTCAAAGGGTCTGGAAACAAGCTTCCATCTCAGTCTTTAATCAGACTCCCCTAGTGTTAATATATTTAGTTAGGCTGTCTCATACTTTCCTAAGAAAGCCTTTAGTTATTTCTTTTCATAGTATAACACATGTACTAGATTTCTCAATTAATATATATGACAGTTGAGTGAATATCATGACTCACAGCTTTTTACAAGGTATAAAATTTTTATAGTCTTTAGAGAAGAAGAGATTTCCTGAACTTTAGTTATAATCGTTTTTAGAAAAGCAAAAAGGAATATCATATCAACTTTTCACATTTAAACGATGGGGATTTCCATCGCGAAACTGTACTAATTTAATAAGAAAGCAACAAATTTCACGAAATAAACTTACTATTCAACTACTACAGCTGTTCCGAATGCAATGATTTCAGAAGCACCTGTCATCACATTAGATGTTTCTAAGCGTAAACATATAATGGCATTCGCCCCTTTACTTTTTGCATCTTCTACCATTCTGCTAATCGCCCGCTGCCGAGCCTCATC
Source organism: Bacillus sp. SM2101 (assembly GCF_018588585.1). NCBI lineage: Bacteria > Bacillati > Bacillota > Bacilli > Caryophanales > Bacillaceae > Bacillus > Bacillus sp. SM2101. The sequence goes on along the minus strand of NZ_JAEUFG010000018.1, from coordinate 39,200 downwards.
CATGACTTCTGTATATTCTTTAATTTCTCCTCCAACAAGTGTCTTAAGCCCTGCCATGATATCTTTACCAATATGCTTCGTTTGCACAGTATTTCCTCTAACAAACCCTATTAATTGTTTGATCTCTTTCCCTGGGACAAAATCAGTAGTTACTAAGATCATCTTGATCTTCCTCCTTTTTTTCTTTTAAACGTTCAAAAATTAACATGACAAGTAACATGATTAAAATAACAAAAGCACTACCAAAAAAATACAAACTTACTTTGAATTTAATTAAGAGAAATACAAACCCAAGTATTTGAAAACATATGATTAAAGTAATTAAACAATATTTAAGCACACTCAATACAAACCACCTCTAAAAAATATAGTTTTGTGAACAAGTATTAAAAATGTGTTAATCATGTATAATACGAATGCCCCTATCAAATAGTTCAAAGAAAAAACAAAAAGCCCCTATGAAGAATAATCCACATAAGAGCTCGATGAGCATGTAAGTTGTTATTAATATTGTTAAAAGAATATTATTGTTTTTTAAGTTTCCATTTGTTAAATTCTAAAAATTCTTTAAAATCATTTTTCGAAACACCAGAATCCATTGCCTCTCTTACAAGGTTTATCCATTCAGAATCAAGATCTTCATCGGGTATTTCATCTTCATCAAACAATAATGAATTGACTGAAACATCTAAAACCATTGAAATTTTTTCTAAAAACTGAACAGAAGGATTTGACTGGAGATTGCGCTCTAAAGAGCTTAAATATGATTTTGCAACCCCGGCACGATCAGCCAACTCTGTTAGTGATAATTCTTTTTGTAATCGGTATTTTTTCACGCGTTCCCCTATCATTTTTTCACCTACTTATTTCTTTCTATGTTAGAGTTAAAATGTTTTATTGGTTATCTAAATTCATTGGACATAAAAACTATTCGAATTATTTCTCCGTATATATTCATTTACTAAACATTTTCGCATATATGTTTTAGTATACCATAGAGCAAGAGATGATTGTTTCATAAAATCATAACAACTTAAAGCACAGTAGATTTTTTCAATTATGCTTGTTTGACATCTTTTAAGAAATTACGTATTTCCTCTACAGGTAAACCAATTTCTAATGCTGTAAGAATTAAATCAACCCACTCCTCATCGAGCTTTACTTGCTGCTTTGTATTACTCATTTTTTCCCCTCCACAATAGTTTTCTTTGTTATATACTTTGTTGCTATATATCCTCTTCCCTGAACATCTCAAAAAATTTTTTTCCATAGGAATTACCTAATAATAAATTTTCTCTTATGTCCCGCATTTTTCTTCGTAATAACAACAAGGCTGTAGGCAAAAATCCTCTGTCAGTCATCATTTTTCTTTTGTGCCTGAACAATTAAACGATGAGTAGGATTCTTAATAGGATCGCAGGTAATTAACGTAATATATGAATCATCTCCTAGATTAGAAAGAACAGACATATCAGTTGGTAAAACTACTATCTTATTAAAAACAGAATACACATGATTATCAGTAAGGGTTTGAATGACTATCTCATCCCCACTTTCAAGTTCATCTAATCTATTAAAAAATTTTCCGTAAGTATAACTTCGGTGTGCTGCGATAGCAGCGTTACCTTTTTTACCTATAGGAGCCGTTTCAATTAAATGACCAGCAGCATATTTCAAGTCTTTATCTGAAGACCCCTCAACAATCGGTAGAATTAACTCAATTTTATTAATTGAAAGCGTACCTATAACGTCGAGATTTTCACTTTCTAATACTTTATCTGGTTGACTTTTAGTTATCTTTCCAGAGTCAATTGTCTCACCTTTGTTTAATACTTGATTTACCGCCTGGTAATTACTTTGTAAGTTATCATCTATCGTCACTGGTGATACTTGTTTGAAGGACTGTAATAACTTTTGTTGATTGTAAGAGTTATAAAAATTATTCACTTTTGGATAAGCAATAATTAAGATACCAAGAAAAACAAAACAAATATAAAATTTTTTCATGAATCTCCTTCTCCACCAACGGTTAAATCATCTTATTTGTTCTTACTGATAAAATACAACATGTTTAATACTTGTCATACAACAGACAAATCACTCATATTCTTAATAAAGAACAATAAATTGATAGCTATTCTTAGTCTCAAATCGAAAGAAGCAAAGACTTATATACAAGCCCCCTATATTGTTTACTTGAGCAATTCGATGAATTCTTTAAATTTTTTTACTTTTTCCTTATCAATATCAACTTGAGAAAACTCTAATGCTAATGCTAAAACCTCATTATCTATTTCTTTATGTATATACTTTTCATCATTTGGACTGATAAGTTTTTCAACATTCACATTAAGTGCTGCTGCAATTTTACAAATTATTTCTATACTAGGGTTCTTCTGTATGCCTCTTTCAATGATACTTAAATATGATTTAGAAACACCCGATAGTTTAGAAAGTTCTGACAATGAAATCCCTTGCATTATTCTTATCTCTTTTACCTTACAACCATCCATTTATTTTCCTCCTTCGGCATTTTTTCTTTAGTGAGCACCATCTCCCTTTCTCTACTCAATACATCTTATCTTGTTGTTGTATAATCTCTAGGTTCTTTTTATACAATGATAATTTCAAATATTTTTTTGTTACCTCTGAAAGGTCTCCAATAACCTCATCACTTACTAAATGGTAAACAATCACATGCTCATATCCTTTTATTCCTATTTCACACCTTTCATCGATACTTCCAAATACATTTATTTCTTCTTTAAATATATCTAAGTTAATTTTTAAAATTATTTCTTTACTCACAGGAAATTTCAAATCACAAACAAAAATTAACCCATCATCTTGAAAAGAGATAATTTTAATAGCTGCACTTTTCGTTTGGATAGACTGATTTCTATATCTCACAATTGATACAACCCCACTAGCAGGTTGTTGTATGCTTATCGGTAACAAAAAATTCACCTCCAAAAAAGGACATTATAATCCTCAAAACTGTTCTCCTTAATGAATTTTAAGTTCTTTATAAAGAATTATATATCTAGTATAAATCGAACCACATAAAAAACGCAACTTAATTTTTGGTGCTAATTACCATAATTCCATTCCAATGATGACAAAAAAACATAAAAAATATTGCCAATTTACTCCAATAAAAAAGAGCGGCTCTAAGTCGAATTATCGACTTAGAGTCGCCCCAATAGCTGTCTAGTTTTAGCTTTATCCTTATAACCTTCCTTTTATAGGTTATTTTACTACATGAATTGTTTTATCAATATGATCATGAAGCTCATCCTTTTTCATATGGACAGTCACTTTATACTCACCGATGGTATCAAAGGTTTTTAGCGCCTTATATTCTCCAGCGTCACCTTCAATAGCGTCAATATAATCATGCTTTTCTTGACCGTCCTGCCAAACTTCAAACTGAACCTCAGCTTTTGATAATGGATTATTATCTAATTGGAGATGTGCCGTTAATGCTACTTCAGTATTTAATTTCACATTATCCATTGACATAAAATGAATTTTGAGTCCTTCACCATGATTTCCTTCTTCATGGTCGCTAGATTCACTTTCCATGTTCTCGTGACTATCTTCATCGCTCATATCCATGCTCTCACTTGAGTCATCATTCATTACGCTTTCGCTCTCTTGCTGAACATCAGCCGAACCGACTGTTATATCTTCCGTAGGCATAGTATGTAATCCTCGTGCTGTAACATGTGCAGTAACAGCATAAACACCTGCTTCTGAAAAAGTTTTGTTAATAAAATAAACTCCGTCTCCTTTGAGCTTTCCCTCTACTTCCTCTGATTCCTCTTCATCCATTTTTTTAATTTCAAAGGTCACACTATCAGCATCATTAACAAAACCTTCTCCCTGTGTTACTGTTGCGGATATTTCAACTTCATCCTGTGGATTAATTACAGCTGGCTTCGTTTGAATTACTACCTCAATCAATTCCAATTGTACATGTGGCTCCTCTGTTTTAGAACAACCAACTAACCCTATGATCAATACTGCAACTAATACAAGTAACTTCTTCATTATTTAATTTATCTCCCCTTCTATCATTGATAAGTCCATTATTACCAATTTTATTATGTAAAAAATATCTAACAGTCATTTTACAATAAAATTGTGTTAGATCTGTGAAATTAACGCAAATGTATTTCTTTTTTCACAAATAGAAATTGTTATCATCTTTGATTGTTATATTTCACCCATAACAATAAACAAGTTAACAACTAAAGTTAGTTGTCTACAAAACAATGACAACAGTATAAAACAACTTCAAAAGCTTGGTTTCAGACCTTTCCTATCAAAAATAAAGAGTGATGATGACAAAATAGTCGATCATCTATTTGAGAAAGGTCATTTATCGTTACCTTTCAACATTACCTTTATTATAAATAAAACTGTGTATCTTTTACTTTTTCTAAATGTTCAGATATTAACTTGGTTTCTTTATATATGTAATTCATTAAGACTAATATACACGACAAAAAGGAAATTGACATATCGTTGATGATATGTCAATTTCCTTTTTTTGTCTTACAAATCAATATTATTGTTGTTCATTTGTTACTAGATCTTTCGACTTTCCTTCTACCAAAATAGGCTCTTTTACCATTTCTTCCTTTAATTCGTCTAAACTATTTTTTATATTTCCTTTTCCTGAGAAATTCTCAATTAAGTTTTTGACATCAATACCAGAAGAGGCCTTTAGGGATTCCTGTAGTGTTGACATCAAATCTGTAGCATAGCCTGTTACTTTGTTGGCACCACCATTTTCTCCACTACCTGTGTCAACGACAGTGATTTTATCGATATTTGATAATGGACTTGCAACTTCCTTCGCATATTGTGGAAGCATGCTAATAATCATATCAAGTGTTGCTGCTTGACCGTACATTTCAAATGCTTCAGCAATTTTTTGTTTCGCTTCTGCTTCTGCAAGACCTTTAAGACGTGTAACTTCTGCTTCTGCTTCCCCTTGTGCACGTTCTGCATCTGCTTTTGCAACACCGTCAATTCGTACTTTTTCCGCTTCTGCTCTTGCCATCGCTTCAATACGGTATTTTTGTGCATCTGCTTGTGCAATTTGTTGAGCTTTTTCCGCTTCTGCCGACTGCTCTACAGCATAGCGATCAGCATCTGCTTTCTTTTTCACCTCAGAATCATATTGCTTCTCTCGACGTGTTATTTCTTTTTCTTCAAGCTCAATTTGCTTTTGGCGCTCTATAATTCTAATTTGCATTTGTTGTTCTGTAACTTCCTGTCTAGCACGTGCTTCCTCTAAATGATACGCTTGGTCAGCCCGTGCTTTCGCTATATCCTGCTCTCTACGGTAATCAGCAATATTCATTTGATTCTCTTTTTCTGCTTCAGCAATTTCTGTTGCACGTTCTAATTCAGCTCTCTGAGCATCTTTATCTGCTTCTGCACGCTTGATGCGTGTTTCTTTGTCTGCTTCTGCTGTCGCGATGTCAGCATCACGTTTTACTTGTGCAATACGAGGTTTACCTAATGATTCTAAGTAGCCATTTTTATCGCGTACATCTTTAATCGTAAATGATACGATAACTAAACCCATTTTTGCTAAGTCTTGAGATGCTACCCGTTGAACCTCTTGAGAGAATTTTTCCCGATTCTTGTAAATTTCTTCTACAGTCATAGATCCTAGTATAGAACGAAGATGTCCTTCTAATACTTCTCGTGCTTCATTTTGAAGTGCATCCTTTGTTTTCCCAAGAAACTGCTCTGCTGCTGTTGCAATTTCTCCAATTGTGCTTCCAATCTTAATAATCGCTGTACCATCTGCCATAACAGGAACACCTTGTTCCGTATATACTTCAGGTGTTTGCACATCTAGTTTACTAGATAACAAGCTTAGCGGTTCGGATTGTTGGAATACTGGTAATACAAATGTACCTCCACCACGTACTATTTTTATTTTATTGCCACCTTCATCGACATTAACATTTTTACTCCCTAAGTAGCTTCCAGTAACGATAAGTGCTTCATCTGGACCAACTGTTCTGTATCTGCTAACAAATACAGCAATTAAAGCAAGAATTAATAAAACTACAACTCCTATTACGATAAATATTGTGCTAAGACCACTCATATTATCTCCTCCTCTATTATTTTCTATCTTACAATAAATTTATTTTTAAAACTCATAATTTTCCTCATAAGGTGCTACTTGTAATACGCCGGATTTGACATCAATGATAATGACTTGCTGTTCAGAAGCAATCGGCTTTTCATCAAAGCTCTGTGCAGATTTTGCGATATTGCCACTCTTACCTTCTAATATTACCTCTCCATAGCCACCTTTTGGAATTGAAATAATAACCTTACCAATTCTCCCCTTTAAATCGTCTTCAGATATAGTAATGGAACTTTCAGCTGACTTTAATGGTACAAAAACAAATAAATGCAAGATGATTGAACAAACAAGAGCCGTAACAAAAGATATAATTGCTGAAACAATACTTGTAAGGGAAGTTAACCTTTCTAATAAGTATCCTGCTGCACTAAAAATAGTGAAAAATGATAACAACAAAGATGGATTTAAATATCCTCCGGGATCAACATCCAATATTCCATCAAGAATATCACCAAATAAAATATAAATAACCGTTAATATGCCTCCACCGATTAAACAATACAAATAAATAGTTTGTAAGGGATATCCCATAACCTCCATCATTTTTTCCTCCTTTCTTTAGGCTGCCTAATTAATAATACGATCTTATGCAAGAATAGTTTCAAAATTCTTTAATATTTTGATTAGAAGCAACCAAAGTGAATAATCCCGGAATCCTATTTTCAATTCCATCATCTGAATCATATGGCATCGCCCATTTGATTCCCTTTTCTTCTTCTAAACAGTTTATTATGAAGCCAGCTTGTGAGACAGCTGTCACGACTTCTCCTATATTCCACCTGCGAATCTTCACTTTGTTTAACGTGTTACGATGATTTTCAGGTAATAAGACCCGATATGCAACATCTTCGTCTATTACTTCTTCTTGAAAATAATCTCCCGCAGCTTTCAGTTCATTTTCTCCTTGGAGCAACTTCGATACGATTGGGTGATAGTCTCTAAGTATCAACTTCCCCCCATATTTGAGTGATTGGAAGACAAGCTTAAATAAAGGTTCTAAATCAATGAAATAGTGCAGCACTCCTAATTCTAGCAAAATGAAATCGTTCTCTGCTAGCTTTTTTTCATCTGGAATTGCTAATACATCTGAAACGATGTACTTGATGTTCACATTAGCTTCGTATGCCAACTCTACTGCATATTTTTTATTTTCTTCTGAAATATCAACAACGGTTACTTCAGCACCTAATAATGCAAAACACACAGCATTATTACCTTTAGATCCTAATAAATTTGCTAGCTTTTTACCTTTTACGTCACCCATAAACCTTAAGTAGTGAGATACTTTATTTTCTGGATTTTTCTTTAACCGTAAAGCGTACTCTTTCGGTGTGCCATATCTTGCAAACCAAGCTTCGTAAGCTTTCTCATTCCATGCCATTTGATTATAGAAACTAACTACATCCTGTTTTATTTCGTATCCCCCCATTCTACTAAGTTTAATAATATTCGTCATGTTGCTGTTTTAATCCTTTAACTTTTTTCAAGTCGAAAATATTAGGTTTCTTTAATAACTTTATTGCAATTTTTTTGCTGTTTTATTCGATTGTCATTTTTATAAAAAACACAGATTCAATTCTAGTGGCATAATAAGTATATTTCTTAGCACGAAAATAGTCTCAATTATTGCCACTGCTTAAATTAGTAAAAGGGTCTTTTCTATTTAACGAAAATGGAAAGAAAGGTGGGCTTGGTTCGAGCCTCTTTATTTGATGGTAGAAATGATATCAAGAATGCTATACGTAATCGTGTTTATCCTTTAGTAAAAAGTAACAATTTATGCAAAAACAACTTTGTACAATGTCGTTTTGCAGATAAATGGACTATTGCGATAAAACAGTCTAATATAGAAGTACATAAAATAATTGTAGGGAGATTTGTGCATTGAAGGATCGTAAGTGGTATCAATATTTGCTGTTTTTATTCGCAGCATTAGTATTATGGAAATTTGTAGATAATTATGAATTGGTGAAGCTGACGGTCTCTTCATTTTTATCGTTACTCTCTCCATTTTTTGTCGCCTTTGGAATTGCTTATTTATTAAAGGCGCTAGTTGATTATTTTGAAGGAAAGTTCAAAGTAAACCGCATTATAAGTATTACTACTGTTTATTTGTTATTCTTTTCATTTATAGGCTTAATCTTCACTTTTATAACGCCAATTATTATTGATAATATAGGTAACCTAATTAGCAACCTACCTAAATATATAGAAGATACAAACAAATGGATAACAAAATATATCGTTGAGAATGAACTGTTAGAAAAATACGGTATTACGTCTAATGTAAATACATATACTAATGATCTATTTTTGAAAATTGGGGAATATACTAGTTTGTTTTTAAATAAGCTTGCTGACTGGTTAATATCCCTTACATCCACAGCTTTCAATATTTTAATAGGAATTATTATTTCGATCTATATGCTAAAAGACAAAGAGGCTTTTGGTGCCGGAGCAAAAAAATTGGTTAAAGCATTACTCTCTGAACGCTATGCGAAATCTGTTCTACAATTTTTCAGTCATTTAGATGAAGTTTTCTCAAAGTTTCTAGTTGGAAAATTGTTAGACTCCCTTATTATAGGAATATTATGTTTTATAGGACTTTTAATATTAAATGTACCGTATGCACTATTAATCAGCTTAATTGTAGGTATTACTAATATGATTCCATATTTTGGTCCATTCATTGGAATGGTACCAGCTGTTATCATTACATTATTTAGTGATCCAATCCAAGCACTATGGGTAGCCATTTTCATCTTTGCACTTCAGCAATTTGATGGTTACTATTTAGGACCAAAAATTTTGGGTGATAAAGTTGGCTTAAGCCCAGTATGGATCATTTTAGCTATTATAATCGGTGGTGGTACATTTGGTGTAATAGGGATGTTCATTGCAGTACCAATTGTAGCCGTCATGAAAACTACGCTTGAAGATTTAGTAGAAGCTAGGTTATCTAAATAAGAACAAATACCTTAACATCAAGTAGTTCAGTTGGATTATAATTAATAATTTCCAATATGAACTACTTTATTTATGTTAACGATTATTTGTTTTAACATCGTTGCATCCTCTAATTCACGTATGCTTTATAAGCCATGTAATAATATCTTCATACACCTCATCCCGGTTTGTTTCATTCAACATTTCATGCCGTCCATCTTTATATAACTTATAAGTAACGTCTTCAATACCTGCTGCCTTATACGCTTCATATACTTTCGATACACCTTTCGAAAAATTACCCACGGGATCCTTTGCACCCGAAAATAAGTATATCGGTAAATCTTTTCGTATTTTTAAAATATTATCTTTTCTATGAATAACCTCAAGCCCTGTTAATAAATCATAAAAGAAACTAGAAGTAAATACTCCACCACATAAAGCATCGTCAACATATTTATCAACTTCTTGTTGATCCCGGGATAGCCAATCAAAATCAGTTCGTGTCGGTTTAAATGATTTATTATAGCTACCAAAAGAAAGTTTATCTAACCGTTTGCTACGGTGACGCAGTCCTTTCCTAGTCATTTCGCTTTTTGCTAATCTCGCCCCAATTTTCCCCAAGATTCCAGGGTCGCCGCCAGTCCCAGAAAGTATTACACCGGTGATCTCTTCACCATGTAATTGTATAAATCTTCTAGATAAAAACGATCCCATGCTGTGACCAAATAAAAATATTGGAAGTTGTTCATGTTGTTCCTTGATCAGGTTTGTGAGATAAAACATGTCCTCTACAACTAAATCAAAGCCGTTTCTATCTGCAAAATATCCAATGTCCTCTTCATTATTTGCAGTTTGTCCATGACCTCGATGATCATTGCCATAAACAATATATCCCTCATTGACGAGCGCCTGAGCAAATTTATCATACCTCCCAATATGTTCTGCCATACCATGCGCAATTTGGACAATTCCTCTTCGGTACTCGGATAGTTCAGGAATCCATTTTTTAGCATAAATCTGCTCACTATCGGTTGCTGAATAAGTAAAGGTTGCAACGTGCATCATAACATCCCCTCGGCAAAATTTTCACTTTGTTATATTTTATTTTGACTACACATAGAATTAATCCTTCTAATCAATTAAAATATATGCAAATAACATAATATTTCATTAGCTTTAGTTATATTTAAGGCATACTGCTTTTCCTTATGAAATCATATGAGAAATATTATGAATAGGAGCGATTGTATGACAGGTTATTCTTCTAAAAACCATTCATATAAAGGTGTACTAGGTGATATGGAATCGTTCGTTGATCATATAAGTGACGTACTTCAATGCCCTATAACCATTGAGGATGCTAACCACCGTTTAATAGCTTATAGCACACATGATGAACGAACAGACCCAGCAAGAATTAAGACAATCATTGGAAGAAGAGTTCCTGAAAAAATTATTAACAGTCTATGGAAAAACGGTGTAATTCCTGCTTTATTAGCAGGGGACGAACCGCTGCGTGTTAAAAGTATCAGTGAAGTAGGTTTAGGATCACGTGTCGCAATTTCGATTCGCAAAAACAAAGAAGTATTAGGCTTTATTTGGGCATTAGAAGTAGAGAATCCCCTAGCTGAAGATGACTTGGTTTATTTACAACAAATGGCACAATTAGCAAAGAATCATCTGTTACAGCTCCAAATTCGTAAACAACAAAACAAAGAGGGCTATCAAGAATTTTATTGGAAGTTATTAACTGGTCATATGTTATCAAAGGATGAAATCGACCAAGAGTTCTTTCAATTACAACTAAATCCACCTAAATTATTTTCAATCATCGTATTTCAATTTGAAAGCAGTATTGATCATAATGTAGAAAAAAACATTACATATATTTTAACTACGTCACAACGTGTAAAAATTATTTTTTACACTATTGATTATAATAAATTAATATTATTCACATCACCTAAGGAAGAGAACAACGAGCAAAAACATGGACTGACTAACTTTATCGAACTTTTTATAAAACTAATGAAAGAACGCTTCAACGTCACAAATATTATTGGAAGCGCAGGACACATTTATGATAAGTATGAAAAAGTTGAAACCAGCTATAGAGAAGCGCTAAATGTACTTGATCTAAAGGAACGTTATCCTAATGAAATGAATAAGATTTTAAGTTACCAGGATATTGGCATCTATCAATACTTTGATATTTTATTAGAAAAGAAACGTAAGGATGGTATTGAGAATCATTCAATAAACAAGCTTGTAGAATATGATCGCCAACAAAATAACCACTTACTTCAGACATTAGAAGCTTATTTAGATTTTGACGGGAATATTAATGAAACAGCAAAACATCTCCATATTCACGTCAACACATTATCTTACCGATTAAAACGTATTTCAGCGATTGGCGATATAAATCTAAAGGATCCCATCCAAAAACTTACCCTCTATATCGAAATGAAATTAAGCCGCTTAATGTAAGGGTCTGCCCCTCACTACCTAAAGTTTTTAAAGTAGTGAGGGACAGACCTCAAACCATTTGTGGAAATCCACAAATGGTCAATTTTACATTTTTGTTTTTACACAAAGAAAAAATATTTTTTTACATTTATACTAACCTTAAATATATGATCATGTTATTTAGTGACATTTATCAAGGGGGATAAAAGGATGATTATAGGGGTACCTAAGGAGATTAAAAACAATGAGAACCGTGTTGCAATCACTCCAGCTGGAGTTATAGCATTAACGAATGCAGGGCATAGTGTATTAGTTGAAATGAATGCAGGCGTTGGAAGCGGATTCACAAATGAAGATTACAAAGCATCTGGCGCACAAATAATTGATTCTGCTCTTAAGGTATGGGACAGCGCAGATATGATTATGAAAGTCAAAGAACCACTTCCTTCTGAATACAATTACTTTCGCGAAGGCTTAATCTTATTCACATACCTTCACCTTGCTGCAGAACCAGAACTTGCACGAGCTCTTGTTGATAAAAAAGTAACAGCGATTGCTTATGAAACAGTTGAAGTAAATCGCACATTACCGTTATTAACACCGATGAGTGAGGTTGCTGGGCGCATGAGCTCACAAATAGGTGCGCAATTCTTAGAAAAACCGAAAGGCGGAAAAGGTATTCTCCTCGGTGGAGTTCCAGGTGTTTCACGCGGAAAAGTTACTGTCATCGGTGGTGGCGTAGTCGGCACAAATGCGGCAAAAATTGCTGCTGGACTTGGTGCTGATGTAACGATAATTGATTTAAGCCCAGAACGTCTTCGCCAATTGGATGACCTTTTCGGAAATAGCATACAAACTTTAATGTCGAATCCGTTAAATATCGCAGAAGCAGTAAGAGAATCCGATCTAGTTATCGGGGCTGTTTTGATTCCTGGTGCGAAAGCTCCCAAACTAGTTACAGAAGACATGGTTGCTACGATGAAACCAGGTTCTGTTATTGTTGATGTTGCAATTGATCAAGGTGGGATTTTTGAAACAGTTGACCATATTACAACACATGATAATCCAACATATACGAAACACGGCGTTGTCCACTATGCAGTTGCAAACATGCCTGGTGCTGTACCGCGTACATCTACGATCGCTTTAACGAATGTAACAGTTCCGTATGCGTTACAAATTGCTAATAAAGGCGTCGGAAAAGCAATCGCAGATAATACGTCTTTAAAACTTGGTGTGAATGTTGCGAACGGTTCGGTAACATATGAAGCAGTCGCAAAAGACTTAGGATACGAGTACATTTCAGTTGATCAAGCACTCAATAAAGAATTAACAACTATTTAACAACAGATGTATATATAAAAGACAGAGGACGACTTATTAATAGGTCGTCCTCTAGTAGTAGCCAAGGTAATTGATCTTTTGTTTGTAATGTATTACATACAATAACAGCAAGCTAAGCCTTCTGTTCATCTGAAGCATATGGATAAAAAAAATAACAACCCCTAGTATAGATCTCAGTCTCAGGACTTAAGAATGTATGCACATTCTTTTGTAGTTAGCTCCATCAATACATCATTCTTAATGTTACCCGAGCGATAGCTTGTTTAATTGTGAATCGATGAGGTGATATGGTAGTTATAAAAAATCCTCTACTACATGCAAATGTCAATTTTATTGTATATACATTTCATGATGCTTTTTAATTAGTCCCTTCTTCTTCATCGATTTTATAAATTTTTTAGAGCCGACTGAAATAGGCGTATTTTTTAATGTAACGATGCCAAGTTTCCTAACCGGTATATCTTCCTGCAAGTTCACTTCATAAAGTAAGTTTTGTTCTAACTCTTCAGTAACAAACTCCTTTGTCACGAACCCAACCCCTAGACCAATTTTGGAACATTCAATGAGCAAGTCTACACTCCCTAGTTCTATTTCAGGTTCAATAGTTAAGTCATGTTTTTTAAACAAAGCTTCTATAAACTTCCTAGAGCTACTGTTTTTAGAAAATGTAATGAGTGGATAAGTCAAAAGCTCTTTTAATGATACTTCATTTTTTAATAACTTCTTATACTTTGAACTTACGACGAAACAGCTATGAATATTAATGAACTCGGTAACGTCCACTTGATTATCTTCGATTGGCAAGTGGACAATCCCTAGGTCAATTTTCCCTTTTTTTAACAACTCAATAATATTAGGTGTCGTCCCGTGTTTTAATTGAATTTGAACTTGTGGATACTTGTCAGTAAACGTTTTAATATGAGGAAGTAAATAATGTTTACATAAAGAATCACTGCTTCCTATACTTATTTCTCCACTCATTAAATTTTTTAATTCATTAACTTTTTTCTCACCTTTTTCAATAAAATGAAAGGCTTGCTCTACAAAATGAAATAACATTTCCCCTTCTTTGGTTAACCTAACTCCTTTTGATGTTCTTACAAACAGTAATGTATCTAACTTCTCCTCTAATTGTTTTATTGAATGACTAACGCTAGGTTGTGTTAAAAACATTTTTTTTGCTGCAAGTGAAAAACTTTTTTCTGTTGCAGTAATATAAAAAACACGATACAAATCTAAATTCTCAATAATATAAATCACCTCTATACTTGCTATAAATAACATTAATTATATTTATAGCTAGAAGTTAATTATAATATACAAAACGGGAAGCGACATACGTGTAAGATAAAAAATTATTATATGAGGTGAGTGCAAAATATGAAGAACTCATTATTAGACATGAAGGCTAGGTCTCCTTGGTCCTCATTAAAAGACAAAAATGTAATAAAGATTTCTCCAAAAATCGGTAACGTAAATGGTATAGTAACGATCCCAGGTAGTAAAAGCTTTACTAATAGAGCATTGATTTTAAGTGCTTTAGCTACTGGGAAATCTGTCATTTCAGGTGTACTAAAAAGTGATGATTCGTATTGGTGCCTAGAAACATTGCGTAATTTAGGGGTAGGCATTTCGATTAATGATGATATAGTGTCAATCGAAGGATTAAACGGCATGTGGTCAGAAAGAGGTGAACCTCTATACATCGGTGCTGCTGGCACCATTGCAAGATTTTTACCAGGTGTGTTAGCGATAGCCAATAAGGGATCTTGGGAAATACATGCTAGCAAAAGAATGAGTGAGCGGCCTATAAAGCCATTAATAGATGCGCTATTACAAACGAAGGCTAGCATAAAATACTTGGGACAAGAAGGATACTATCCTCTAATGGTAAAAGGATCAGGCTTTAAAGGAGGAAATATTCCAATTTCGGGTGCATTATCAAGTCAATTTATTAGTGGTTTATTGTTAGCTGCACCTTATGCAAAAGAAACTGTTAACATAGCAATATTAGATCACATTGTTCAAAAGTCCTATGTAAATATTACACTTGATTTAATGGAAAAATTCGGTGCAGAAATTCAATATGATAAAAACCTTAGCCATATAAAAATTGAGCCAAAGAGATATGTAGCTCAACACATTCATATAGAGCCCGACATATCTACAGCAAGTTATTTCTTAGCTTTAGCTGCGATAACTAATGGAAGAATACGTATACCAAATATCAATTATCAAACGAAGCAGCCTGATATTCAATTAACTGATATTTTGGCTCGTATGGGCTGTAAGGTGACAAAAGGAGCTAATTTTATCGAAGTACAAGGACCACCGAGGTTAAAGGGAGGCTTCGAAATTAGCATGAAAGAGATGTCAGATCAAGCATTAACCGTTGCAGTAATTGCACCGTTTGCTGACGGACCAATTACCATTAAAGAAGTAGCTCATATTAGACATCATGAATCAGATCGAATAAATGCCATTTGTACATCTCTTTCAAAACTAAATATTAAAGTGACAGAATTTGAAGATGGTTTGACTGTCTATCCAGGAGAACCAACCCCAACATTATTACAATCTTACGATGACCATAGAGTCGCCATGGCTCTATCACTGATTGGCTCTCGTGTTGAAGGAATTATGATTGAAAATCCGGGATGTGTTTCAAAAACATGTCCAACTTATTTTGATCTATTAAAAGAGCTAGGACTAGGTGTATCTTAGACCGTATAATGGTATTTACCAAAGGCAGTTTCTGCATTAATTGTTGTTTTTCGCTAAAGAAATAAACTCATATGGCATCATCTCTCTTCTAAAAACCATATAAATCATATAATACACATCGGTTGTCAAATTTGAGTGAACAAAGCAACAAAAGTTTACGAATAGCGTTATTAACTATTATATCGTAAGGTTCGGTTAATACCTCAAACAACTGTAGTCATTCAGTACGTCTAGGAACAGAAGCTCCTTTCGTTTTTATTAAATGGGGTGAGATTCGATAAAGTAGCCGAGTAGAACCTGGCTTATCTCAACCCCCTTCAAATGTAATGTGCGCCAACAGGTACTAAATTTAGCTCTCTGGCCCAAACAGATAGTTGACCGAGATGATGAATTTCATGAACAATGACATGGTTTAAAATTTCTAGCTTCGTAAATTCCTCGTCATCCCACGACACAGTAACATGTTCATCATCTAACCATTGTGAGTTTTTCTCAATAAAGCCCTCAATGTCAGAGCGACAGGCATATGAAAGTGAAATAATGTTCTCAAGCGTATAATATTTTTTAAATTCTATCACCTTATCCTCTTCACCTTGAATTGCACGAATTCAACTGTACTCAACATCAATAATGTGAAATAACGTATAAAGAATGCTCCCAACGCCTCCAACACGATCTAATAATAAATCTTCAGCAGTTAATTGCTTACACCAATTGAACCATTCATCTCTTACGTGCCAATTGTATTTGAATAAATGATATATGTTACTTGACACCACGTTTATTAGCTCCAATCTATAATTTATAATCTATTAAGTTAAATATTTTTTGCATGCTACGTCAAACTTTAATATATTGTAATTACGTCAAGTATAAACTGAGGTGAATAGTCATTGAAAAAAATAGCTATTATCGGAGCAATGCAGGTTGAGATTGACCTGCTCAAAAAAGAAATGGAAATCCTCGTAGAACACAAAATTGCAGGTTTTTCTTTTTATGAAGGAACTCTTTTTCATCAGCCTGTTATACTTACTCGCTGTGGAGTGGGCAAAGTAAATGCAGCTTCTTGTACACAGATTTTAATAGATAAGTTTGAGATTGACGCGATTATTAATACTGGCGTGGCTGGTAGTTTACGAGATGATATAAAAGTTTGTGACATTGTTGTTTCGTCAGATGTAACTCATCATGATGTGAGAAGTTCTCAAATGAAAAATCTTTTCCCTTACCAAGAAGCATTTTATGCAAATAAACAACTAATAGACTGCGCGATTACAACCTGTGATTCACTAAAATCGACAGCATATCATATAGGTAGAATTGTTAGCGGCGAATGTTTTGTTGAAGACAGTAAAATAAAAGAAACCATCATTGATACATACTCACCTGCTTGTGTTGAAATGGAGGGTTCATCAATTGGTCATGTAGCCTTTTTAAACAATATCCCATTTCTTATCATTAGGTGTATATCCGATAGTGCTGATGAACAAGCTTCATTATCATATGATTCCTTTGAAAAAATTGCAGGAGAAAAGTCTTCAACGATAGTAATGAATATGATAAAAAATATATCATCTGTAGTAATGTAACTGGTATGAAGCAGCTATGTCTAAATCGATTTAAACTTACATTTTAACATTAGCTAAAATAATACCATATAAATTGATTATAAGGCCCACCTGTAGAGGTGGGTTATATAATGATGGTTATTTTTCAAACTATAACAAAAAAATGAGAGCAGGGTTAAAACGTTAAATTTTAGTAAAAATGATCAAAATAGCAGTCATTTAAACAAAACCAAAGTAAGTGTTAATTTTCATCTGAGAGAATGGGTATTATGACACATTGTACACCTTTCTATCTCTCATTCAAATATTGTACAAAAAAATCTTCCAACGACAAGGAACCATATTTAGGAGCGATCATATTTTGAATCACCCCTTGATAAAAAAATAAAAATATACCGTATTGTTGCTTATTTATCATTTTATAAACTTTTAACATGGGTGGAAATAACACTGCTGGTAAGTATGTTATCTTTTCTTTTTCTCCTATAACTTTAAAAGCTATTTTAGCAATTTGTTGATGGGTTAATATTTCAGGCCCCCCTACATCCAAAACCTCATTAGAATAGAGTTCAAAAGATTCCACACAAAATTTTGCCAAGTCTTCCCCGTGAATAGGATTTAATTTATTCATTCCCTTACCAATTAAAAAAGCTCTACCTTTTAAAGCTAAATTGACAAATTCAGTCATATCAGAAAAATACCCTGTTGGCCTAATAACTAAATGCGCCAATTTAGAACTGATTAACTCTTTAGCAAATTTTTCTTTCGCTTCTGTCATAGGTCCTTCAAAAACATCACCACGGAATACGTGAATATACATAAATTTTTTTACATTGCTTTTTTCTGCTTCCCTCAATAAATTGGTATTGCCTTGATAATCAACTTCGTGAAATGTTAAACCATCCCTTTGCCTTGTAATGCCAACTGAAGAAAAAACATAATCTATTCCTTCACAGATCCCTTCAAGCGTAATTGGATTCGTAACCTCAGCGGTTATAACACGATCCACTTCTTTATCAATTGCAGGTTCCATATAATTACCTCGTCGTTTCAGTTTATCTTTATTCCTAACTACGACACTTACATGATAACCTTCTTTTTTTAAAACCTTTACTACATGACGTCCTAAAAAACCAGTTGCTCCAGCAACTAAAACTTTCTCCATCACTTCCACCTCCAACAATCTCATCAATTTAAGAAGACCTATATTTAAATTTCACAAAAAGCGAATAACGATAAAAACCTATTTATAGTTCTTTAACAACACATTTATAAACTATTCATAAAATATGAGCATACTCATATTTTAATTTTTTTGATATTGTCAAAATATTAAAACTTTGAACTACCCACCACTTATCAGACCTTACGGTCATGATTGAAGTGGGGGATTCCTAAGTACGGAAACCTAACGGCTTCTAATTGATTAGGCTATTCCCGTAGTTCCTACGGTTAAGAGACGAATTGCTTCGTTTCTTAGATTTTTTCCTGCGTTAATATCTCTATCATGATGGGTTCCGCATGATGGGCAATCTCATACACGTAAGTTTAGATTCTTAACGTCTTTGTTTTTGAAACTACAACTAGAGCAAAGTTGACTTGAAGCGAATGTTTTAGATACTACGATGACTTGTTTACCATACCATTTCGCTTTGTATTCAAGCATTGTACGAAATTTCGCCCAAGACACTTCACTAATTGCTTTTGCTAGATTATCATTTTTAAGCATATTGCTGACTTGCAAATCTTCAATGCCAATAATGTCGTGGCTTTTGACAATATCAGTAGATATTTTTTGCAAGTAGTCGTTTCTAGCATTTGAAATTTTTTCTTGCAGACGAGCTACTTTAATCCGTTGTTTATTCCAATTAGACCCACCTTTTGTGCGTCTTGAGAAAATACGCTGAGCATTTGCTAACTTCCCTTCTAGAGTTTGAAAGAATTTAGGGTTTGAATATTCTGTTCCGTCTGAAAGAATAGCAAACTGTTTAAGTCCCATATCAACGCCAATGGCTGAGTTTGTTTTTTCTAAAGACTGAACTTCAACTTCTGCAAGAAGAGAGACAAGGTATTTCCCACTCGGATTACGTCTAATCGTTACATTGATAATACGACCGTCAACATCTCGATTTTTTGCAAACTTAACAAGTCCAAGTTTAGGTAATTTAATTTTGTTATCGACAATGGCAATGTTTCCATTTGTATATTTGGTTGTGTACGATTGGACTTTATTCTTTTTAGATTTGTATCTAGGGATGTCATTTTGCTTTTTGAAAAAACGGTTAAAAGCATCCGAAAGGTTGCGTAGTGAGGATTGTAGTGAAATGCTATCAACTTCTTTAAGCCATTGCAAATCCTTTTTCAACTTTGTTACTCCGTAGAACAAGCGCCGTATGCTAAACCTTTTCCAGTCTGTTTGTATGTTTCATTCCATGCAGCTAAAAAATGATTGAACACAAAACGACTACAACCAATGGTTTTTAGCAATTAATATTTCTTGTTCTTTAGTGGGGTAGATACGAAATTTAAAGGCTTTGTTGACTAGCATTTTCTTCACCTCACTTATCTATTAATTAGGTTAATTATACCATATTAGAAGTGAGTTTTTGGCTTACGCCAAACGCCATTCATCACCCACTTAACCTTCACTCGCTTCGCATTGTTTTGGTTTGAAGTGGAGGTCTTCTGTCTGGGGTGATAAAACGTCTCATTACTCTCATATTTTATGCACACTTGAATTTTCACTATGTGCAAGTGAAAAATTATTTTTACTGTGCTTGCTTTTTTTGTTACTTATTTGAAGTGGGAAGTTGTTGCATAAAGGGTGTTTTCACATTGATTGTTGCTTTTTCTACTATGAAATACACACGAAGTTTACGAAAAAAGCATACAAAAAAAACCTCCTTATAAAAGGACGGTTTTAATTTTTCACAATCATAGAAGTACGTGGTAAATGGATAACTATATGTTTTGTTGTTAATATAAACGCCTTTTTTAATATGAGCTAAACACATTTTGCACCTTTTTTCCCCTAAAGACGTTACTCATATATAAGTGAAAAAAAGCACCATGTTAGCAAAGTAAATGGCTAGTATTCAAAAACATCTACCATAAAAGATGTTTAAAGTACTTTAAATAATCATCGATACTGTCGATTAAATAACATGTTAAATATAGTAAATGCTAGAAAAAATAATGAGAGAATAACACCCCACCTAATAGTTAACCGTGAATTATTATTTTTTATGAAAGTTTACCTTGTTTACTAATTCTTCTTTATTAACTTTATGTAGTTGATTCAATAATTCAATTTGGAAGCTGCCAACACCATTCATACCTTGTTTCTCATAAGCTACTTCTGCAGCAACACAATAATATGCCACTGCCGATACCGCTGCTTTAACAACATCCTGTTCTACTGCTGCAAAAGCACCAATCACTGAAGTGAGTAAACAGCCTGTTCCTGTAACTTTTGTTAACATTTGATGACCGTTGTTCACTGTATAAGTCGTCTTTCCGTTTGTAATGACATCACTTTGTCCTGTAATGACAACTGTTGTATTCAATTTTAGTGCTGCTTTTTTTGCTAAATCTACTACATCACCAGCACCTTCTCCAGCATCTACACCTTTTATATTCCATTTTTCATCAATGACGTTTGCAACCTCAGCGGCATTACCACGTACGATTGCTACCTGTACTTCGTTTATAATACGCTTAGCTGTTTCTGTTCGATACGCTGTTGCTCCAGCACCAACTGGGTCAAATACGACTGGCACACCATGTTCATTTGCTGATTTTCCTGCTATAATCATTGCTTCAATCTCAGTTTCGTTTAAGGTTCCGATGTTTAAGACGAGTGCACCTGCTATTTTTGCCATATCCGCAACTTCCTGCTTTGCATATGCCATCACTGGCGATGCTCCAACTGCTAACAACCCATTAGCCGTAAAATTAGTAACGACAACATTAGTAATATTATGCACAAGTGGCTGTCGTTCTCTTACTTTATTTAAGGCTGAAACAATACTTGCAATTTCCATACTGTAAATCCTCCTTTAATATCATTTAATTGTACCTCACATCTGTAATTGGAAAATATGGATACTGGTTACTTATGATATAAGCAACAGAAATCATCGTAACAAAGTAAATGACAAATGATATATCAAATTTGGAAAACGATATGTGATAGTAATATGTTCTATTTTCCACTTGTGAAAATCTCTTTGCTTCCATTGCTACTGCAATGCGGTGTGCACGACGAATACTTTGTGACAACATCGGTATAGCATAAGAACGAAGTTTTTCATAAAAACCTTTCATCCCACGCTTTGATTCCACTCCCCTAACTTTCATTGCATAGCGTATTGTTTGAAACTCATCGATCATGATTGGGATAAGGCGCAGGCCAGCCATAAAACTATAAGCGTATTTTGGTGAGAGCTTCAATTGCTGCATCAACGAATAAAAAAGGAAAACCGGTCGAGTCGTCAAAGCAAATGTGATGCCAAGGCAAGCAAAGGTTAATGCTCGAAATCCTATATGAAGCCCACGAAAGAAGCTCTCTTCTGTAATATGAACAAGTCCCCATTTAAACCACGTCGTATCCCCCTTACCGAAGAAAATCATTGACGTTGCTGTTGTAACAAAAATAAATATAAAAGGTATGAAAATAAGCAATACCCTTTTCAATGGATGGCCAGAAAATAGTATAAACAATATTAGTGTAATAATTGTATAATTGATCATAAAGTTAATGTTATGGATTAATAAAACTGACAAAAATAATATCATCATGGTGATCAATTTTAAACTAGGATTAATTTTATGAAGCCAAGTTTCTTTATAGGTAAAATCAAATTGCATGACTTCCCCCCCTATCTGCTGATTGATAATTCTTTCGTTTGTCTTTGGAAAAATTGTTGAGAAGTACCATCAAAAATAAGTTCACCATCATCAACCAGCCAAACCCTAGTCGCAAAGTATTTCGCGATTTCCATGCTATGTGTAACCATTAAAACAATCGTTCCTTGCTTTCGCCAATGCTCGATTAGCTCTAAGATTGCAAATGTATTCTTTGCATCCTGCCCAAAGGTAGGCTCATCTAACAACACAATTTGCTGTTCTTTAACAATTGCAGCAGCTACACTAAGCCTCCTCTTTTGCCCCATTGATAATTGATATGGGTGTTGATCTCTTTGCTCATTCAAACGAAATTCATGTAACAAGGTGGTCACTTTTTCATCTATAGCATGGTCATCCAGCTTATCTAAGTGCAATGAAAAGGCAATTTCATCATATACTGAATTTGTGACAAATTGAAATTCGGGATTTTGAAAAACAAATGTTAAGTAATCCGTTAATTTACCTATTTCCTTTACTTGTCTTCCTTCGATTGTATAATTACCTGTCGTTTTTATCAGTTGCATAAGTGAGTGAAGTAACGTACTTTTGCCAGCACCATTCTCACCAACGATCGTAATCCATTCACCCTCAGAGATATTTGCGTTGTTTATATCAATTTTCACATTTTTTCCACGATACCCTTTGAATTGTGAAACGCTAACAAATGATTCTTCCAAAACAGGTACAGTAGGAATTTGCTTTGTAGTTCTGTCAATATAGTCATGCCAGGCATCAGGATACCATATACCTTGGTCAATTAGCTCTTGTTTATATGTAGACAGCACATACTCTTTAGGACCATCTGCCACGATTTCTCCATGTTCATTAAACAAAATAATTCGTTCGATAAAATCTAATACATGGTCAATATTATGTTCAACGACGATAACCGTTTTGTCACGGCTCACATCTTTTATCGTATCCCATATTTGTTTCGTCCCTTTTGGGTCAAGCATAGCCGTCGGCTCATCTAAAAATAATACTTCAGGTTGAAGGGCCATCACTGAAGCAATCGCTAAGCGTTGCTTCATTCCTCCTGATAACGTTTGTATTGATGTATGGAGGTCATCTACTTCAAGCTTTACCATATTTACATATTCGCGAATTTTTTCGGGCATATCCTTGCGCTTAACCCTCAAATTTTCCAACACAAATGCAATTTCTTCATCAACGAAAGGCATACAAAATTGCGTGTCCGGATCTTGAAAAACATATCCCCAAGATTCCGGTGTAATAATTTCATCAGCTTTAATAGGTACTTCAATCGAATTTGGAATGATTCCTGATAACACTTGCAAAAGCGTAGATTTTCCGCAACCCGAAGGGCCTAGGATTAATACTTTTTCCCCTTCATAAAAAGAAGAGGAGACATCTTTAAATAATAAAGATGCACTCCCAGTAAACTTTAAGCGTAAGTTTTTCACACTTGTGATTTCTTGCATGTATAACACCTCAACTACTTATCCAACGCATCATAGTCTTCTTTTGATGCAGGACGAACTAAATTTGTAACACCAGTTGCTTCCAAAGCCTTAACGAGATAATATGCAAAAACACCAGCTATTATAATCCCACTGATTACTCGGAATCCAATGAATAATGTTAAATTCCAAGCTGCTAGATCACCAATATACCCTTTGTAAAAATCCATCCCTATTGATGCTACTGCTGATGCAGCACCTGCAAGTGAAGCAATTAAGATATCATAGCGTTTATAGCGTGCTGCTGCAAATATTAGTTCTGCAGCTAATCCTTGTAACAACCCATATAGCATTACTTCTAATCCGTATTCAGATCCCATGATAAATTCACCAGATGCAGCTGCCATTTCAGCAATAATTGCCACACCAGCTTTACGAATAACCAAAAAGGCAACAGTTGCTGCTATAAACCACATTCCATATGCAAGCTGATCTACTTGTAATCCAAATGCGCCTATCGTTTCATAGAATGTTCCCCATAATTTGTATACGATTCCAAATACGATTGCAATGACTATTGTAACTAAAATATCAGTTAATTTTAAACCTTTGTTCATAGTTATTTCCTCCTATCTTTTATATCAATCAAAAACGCTCTAAGTTGTTTTCCAAAATTACAAGCCAAAAACGAGAATTATGCGATTGTCATCATTTATATTAGATAAGAGACCTCACAAAATTTTTCAACCTGACTAGCATGCTTTATTTGGATGTTGACATTGCTGAAATAGGCCAGGTTTCTTGTGTATATGCCATCTCCCAAAACAATAGTTCATATTGACTACTAATGATAAAGTGCTCCTGCATTCTTTCTCTATCAGCTTCTGTTACTTGATCAGCAATATCATCAAGCAAATCGATGACTTCTTCAACTAATTTGCGGAACCAATCACCACCATATGTTTGAATCCATTGTTGGTATATAGGTTCAGTTGGATTTGCATGAACGAGCTGCTCTCCAATCTCATAATATAACCAGTAGCATGGTAACAAAGCAGCGATTGTGTCTCCTATATGCCCAGTATGTGCTGCACGATACATATGAGAAGTGTATGCGTATGCTGTTGGAGCTGGTTTAAAATTAGCTTTTTCCTCTTCGGTGATACCTAGCTGAACCATAAAGTCCTTATGAAGAGATAATTCAGCTTCATTCGTACCCATCGCATGAGATGCCATTTGGCTCACTATTTTTAGATCAGTTGCTTGTGCTGCTGCTAATGTTTGCACTCTTGCAAAATGACTTAAGTAATAAGAATCTTGTAGAACATAATAGCGAAAGCGGTCAAATGATAATGTCCCATCTGCAAGCTCTTTCACAAATGGATGATCAAAGCTCCTCTGCCAAATTTGGTCTGCTTCTTCTCTAATTTTTTTGGAAAACTTCATGATAAATTCCACCCTTCTTTTATAACATTCGCTTCACTAAGAGTAAGGCACCCTAATGATAAAAAGATGAAGTGGAAAATTTCTTGACAGCATATTGCCTATCCTTGTCTTTGTTTTCGATCATAACAAAACATCATTATAATAAATAGTAAAAGTTCATGAATAAATAGCTTTGTTATAAAGGCATTAGAAAACAAAAACCACTCTACATATAGAGTGGAATTAGACGAATTGGAAAATGTTATCCAATATGTTTGTCATCAATCCACTTCCCTACGCTAGCATTAACTAGATCAGGTATAAGGGTTAAGGCAGCAAAGCCCCTCTCAGCAAACGTGATTTGCACCCCTAGTGGTAAGCGATATTTAATTTCACATACAACCTTACTATACTTTTATTATTTCCACAAGCAAAAGATTCCTACATACTCACTTCAATATTTTCCCTTTTATCCAATGTGATATAAATTAATATGACACGGAAGTTTGTTTTTTTATCACTTGATCTAAAGTAATACATATAACTGTGCCTACTACTAATCCGTTATTTATTATTGGTCTTAACATGGATGGAAGTTCATTTATTGCTTGTCCAGGGATAAACAATAAACCAATGCCAACCAATAATGAAAGCCCAATAATAAAATATTCTCTATCTCCTAATTGTGTAGATTGGTAATCTTTTAATGCTAAACCAATCATGATAGTAAATGGGTAAAATAAAATTGCATAGCCAACTGGTTCGGGAATCATAGCAGCATATGTAGTAAACATCGGGAAGAAACTAAGTAAAATGATAAATACATTTCCTAAAATAAATGGTAAGCGATTAATAATTTTGGTCATTGCAATAAATCCAGCTGATCCAGAAATCGGTACACTACCAATTGCAGAAAAAATACCACCTAACCACTGGTTTATCCCCATAACAAAGCTTGCTTTATTGTAGTTTACAGCTTCATAATTTTTTGTATGTTCTTGTAGCTCTTTTTCTACAACATAAATCGAGGCAAGCATATTTGTTAATAATAGTAAGCCTATCATAATGGAAGTAATAATCATCCCGCTATTCAATTGTGGCATTCCCCAAGCAAAAATCTGTGGTACTGAAATACCACTTGTGGTCGGCGGAATACTTTTTCCTAGCCGAAGCACAGCAAACAGAAGTGATCCAATGAGTAAACTAAGTAAAACAGAATATCTTCGAATAAACGGCACACGACTTTTTGCCAATAATATCGTTATAACTAAAACACAAACCGTAGGAACAGCGACCGAAAAATCTACTGAATCTTGTTTATACCCTACACCAAAAATACCGTTCATAAACGAACCACTTAGTTGTGCAACTAACAATAATAAATAAGTTCCTGTGACAATTGGAGTAAACAGTTTCTTCAAATGATCGATCAATTTAAAAAGAGCTAATAAGATAAATAAAACTCCGCTTAGTATCATCCCCATTTCAAGCTGTTGTAAACCCTCATATGTCCCAAGATTTCCAGCTTCAACGATACTCGCATAAACGATAAACACACCCCACCATAACCCTGCGGGACCTTCCATAATCGGTAAACGATGACCTAATACTGCTTGTAATAGACCTGAAAGACCTAAAACGAATAATGTTCTTTGTAGTAATGTAGCGATTTCTGCTTGGGGTAACCCAAAGGAATTTCCAATAACTATAGGAGCCACAACACTTGTTGTAATTATAAAAATCATCCATTGCATTGATGAAAATAATAACCTCATAAAAAACCTCCATCCTATCATATATAATCAATTCAGGAAATTGTTACTATAATTCTTTATATTAACATACATTCAATTTGCCCCAATACATGGAATCACCTAAATGATAAGTGCAATATTTCTAACTTTAAAAAGAAATAATAAAATAGCTAACCAATTGAGGTTAGCGTTATAAACTATGATATGGATTTTTCTATTATCATACATATGGTCATATATTTTAGCATGTTGTAGTTCGTAATAAGAGCAAAATACGAATATACTAACGTTCGCATACTTCCTTAGACTATAACAAATAAACCCCAGTTCACGTGAATAAAAGCAACAAAGTTTACGAAAGGGTCATTTCGTAAACTTTGTTGCTATTTTTACTAACAATGGACATTATGAAGAGTCTTATGAAACCTCAATAATTATAAAAGTAGAAAAGATACCTCGAACGCTAGATATATATACGTCCTTACATATTAGAACGAAATGCTTACGAAAACAGTCTTACGATAAAAGCCTATATTTAAGGTGTCTTATCTTTATTTACTTTTGCTCCATAGGCTGTTACATATATAAGTGGAATGATTATTTGGGCAAAAGGTTCTGGTTTGCTAAATAAGGCAGAGAGGAATCCGAAATTACTGCTATCATAGTTCGGCTTTTGTTCATAGTTATTCAGATCATTAGACCTAAACAGTGGAGTAAGCAAATATAGATTTCTCGCATTAGTATTTTCAATTATACCCTCAAAAATTTTTCCATACTTCGTTACAACCTTCACTTGCTCGTTTAATAGTTCATTCGCAAAAACAGCAGCTTCCGTTTTATTTACAGGATGATACCATTTTTCTTCTATGAAGGTTTGGTCTATATTATTTGTCACATTACACCATCACCTTAATTTTTTACAATTATCTTATGCAGCCAAGATCAAAAGTTACTCTTGACATAAGGAGAAAAAGAAAATATAGTATATGTTAATTTATTAAGGCTCTTTTTGAAAATATTGTTGCTATTGTCACCAAGTTAGCATAGTAAGAAGAGGTTTAATACGTTTGACATCGTGTTTCAATAGAAAAGATGTCAAAGTGTTTATCACTTAATACAATAACAACAATTAATGTGAAAACAGCTTTTATATTGTAAACGTTGATAAGGACTAGTAAAACATTATGTGCTTTTTTAGAGAGGAAATTATTTGCTGGGAGATTTCTAAAGTACACGTTTGAACCTACCTTTGAGTACTGTATCGAGTGATTATAATCATGAAGGTACAAGCGGATTGTAACCGTTATCAAATACAAGGGTGTTTACTACACGTAGTAAACAAACTAGGGTGGTACCGCCGAAAACCTCGGTCCCTTTTTGGGATTAGAGGTTTTTTATTTTGGTGTTATCATCTCATCGATTGTATTTTATAATTCGTTACAACTAGCTTTCACGGCAGCTTGCTATTCTAATTTAATTACAGTATAACAAAATTAATGAAACCAGCTGATAAGGCATTTTAGGAAGGTGGAGAATAATGGGTAAAGAAAAAAAATTTGTTGAAGAAATAACATCAATGGATCAGGATTTTGCGCAATGGTATACAGATATTGTTAAGAAAGCTGATTTAATCGATTACTCATCTGTCCGTGGTTCAATGATAATTCGTCCATATGGCTATGCTATATGGGAAAATATTCGTCATATTTTAGATTCAAAAATAAAGGAAACAGGTCATGAAAATGTGTACATGCCATTATTTATACCAGAAAAGCTACTGCAAAAGGAAAAAGATCATATTGAAGGGTTTGCACCTGAAGTAGCGTGGGTTACACATGGAGGCTCTGAAGAATTAGCTGAAAAGCTATGTGTCCGACCAACATCAGAAGTATTGTTCTGTGAGCATTATGCAAATATCATACACTCATATCGTGACCTACCAAAATTATATAATCAGTGGAGTAACGTCGTACGTTGGGAAAAAACTACGAGGCCTTTTCTCAGATCACTTGAGTTCCTTTGGCAAGAAGGTCACACTGCTCATGCAACAGATGAGGAGGCACATGAAGAAACCCGAAAAATGCTGGATGTATATACTGAAGTATGTGAGCAAGTCCTAGCCATACCAGTCATTAAAGGTCAAAAAACGGAAAAAGAAAAATTTGCTGGAGCTAAATTCACGTATACAATAGAAAGTCTTATGCATGATGGCAAGGCGTTACAAACTGGAACATCACATCATCTTGGTGACAGCTTTGCAAAAGCATTTGGCATTCAATATACAGATCAAAGTGGAGAATTACAATACGTTCATCAAACTTCATGGGGAATAACTACGCGTTTAATTGGTGCCCTTATCATGGTCCATGGTGATGATAGAGGGCTAGTGTTACCACCTAATATTGCGCCAACACAAGTAATGATTGTACCTATTGCACAGCATAAAGAAGGTGTACTAGATAAGGCTTATGAACTGAAAGAATCACTTTCCTCTGACATTCGAATTGACATCGATGCTAGCGATAAAAAGCCAGGCTGGAAATTTAATGAACATGAAATGAAAGGGATACCTCTACGTCTTGAAATCGGCCCCAAGGATATTGAGAATAAACAAGTTGTTCTTGCAAGAAGAGATACGGGAGAAAAAGAAAAGGTACCAATGGAGAACTTAGCTACTGCTATTTCAGAAAAATTAATACAAATACAAGATCATTTATATCATAAGGCACTTTTAAATCGTCAATCTAAAACAACAACTGTGGAAAACATGGTGCAATTTGAAAACTTTTTTAGTACTAACAATGGATTTGTTAAGGCCATGTGGTGTGGTAAGCAATCCTGTGAAGAAAAAATTAAAGAACAGACTGGTGCAACTTCTAGATGTATCCCATTTGAACAAGACAAGATTTCAGCAACATGTGTATGTTGTAATAACGAGGCAAACAAAATGGTCTATTGGGCAAAGGCGTATTAACAATTTTAGGTGCTGGAAAATGATCTTCCAGCACCTATTAAGTCTTATTTTTTATCGAGCGGTTGGAAATACTCTTCTAACTGTTTCGTTAAAATCTGTAAAAAATCCTTCTACTGGTTCACCTCTATTTATCCTGTTACCATAATCAGTCATACGATTAATGAAATCAGGATTTGTCGACACATAAACATTATCAATATTTTTATCTTGAGCTCTAACCTTATCAGCTATACGGCTTTCCAGCTTTTTCGTTGTAGTCCCTGTTGTATTGTCATTTAATGTTGCTGCTACATAAGCATTATTGTTAGTAACAATAACATTGGCTCTTCTTACCTCTTTCATTGCAGTGATGCGATCTGCTGCGTCTTGTGCCACTTCCATACGTGTTTCATTTGCAGTATTTGTACGATTGTTTGCATTATTAACACGCATTCTATCGTAGGTCACATTACGATTAGCAAGATTTCCTTCGTATGCTATATTACGCCTAACTGCGCGGTTTTCATTATAAGTGACATTTCGTAAAGTGTTATTATCCCTAACATCTATTGCTTCTTCATTAGGTGCAGTATTACAAGCAAATAATAAAGGAACCGATAGCATCGCTACCGATAATAGCTTCAGCTGTTTCAATAATATCAACTCCTTGAGAGTGAAATAAACTTACACCCTTAGAGTTGGCAAAATCAATTGCTCACATGCCTGACAGTTATTGTTAAACATCTCGTACACTTATCGTTCCTGTAAACTAGCCACTTCTTCATCAATTTGGTTAACATCAATACGATCAAACAATGCTGTTACTTGATCAAGTTTACCTTGTTGAATTTCCGTATAAGCCCATGAGTTATGGTCTAATTGCAACATTTCTGAAATTTTCTTACATGAAAACGGCAAAAATGGTTGTAATAATACTGATAAGTTTGTGATGATCTGTGTACATGTATATAATGTATGTTCACAATTTTTCTTTTCTTCTTTAATTTGAATCCAAGGTTTTTGTTCGTCAAAATACTTATTGCTTTGCCGGATAAACAGGAATATATCTTCAATTGCTCGTTTAAAATAACCTTGCTCAATACATTGTCCGACATGTTGATATAAATTTTGCAGCTCATTCTTAATCGTTGAGTCAATATTACCTTCAGGCACATTTCCACCAAAGTACTTATCGATAAACTTAAAGCTTCTATTCACAAAATTTCCAAATGCTCCTAGCAATTCACTATTATGACTATATATAAATTCTCGCCATGAAAAGTCAGTATCTCTATTTTCTGGTGCATTTATGAGTAAATAATATCTGAGTGAATCTGGATCATACCGCTCAAGTAAATCCGGTATCCATACTGCCCAGTTTTTGCTCGTTGAAATTTTTCTTTTTTCAAGCGTCATATACTCACTTGAAAAAATATAATCTGGTAAACTTTTCTCTCCAATACCTAATAATATTGCCGGCCAGATAATTGAATGAAATGGTATGTTGTCCTTACCATGTATATAAAATGCGGATGTTCCTTCATTCCAGAACCTTCGCCAATCAACATTATTTTGTTTCCCCCATTGCATACTCGCAGACAAATAGCCAGTTACTGCTTCTATCCAAACGTATATTTTCTTTTCATCAAATTCTTTTAAGGGTACAGGTACACCAATTGGTAAATCTCTAGTTGCTGCACGATCTCTCAGTCCTTCTAATATATATCTCTCGGTTAATTGAACTGCATTTTCTCGCCAATTTCCTTTGTGTTTTATAGACGTAAAAAATTCTTCAATTTGCTGTTGAATTGTCGATAATGCGAAATAGAAATGTTCAGTTGACCTAATTGTGGGTGTGCTACCACAAAGCTTACATTTCTTTGCTCTTAATTCTATCGGTTCAAAAATTGCTGAACAAATCTCACATTGATCTCCTCTAGCATCACTCCCACAATTTGGACATTCCCCTTCAACATATCTATCCGGTAAAAATTGTTCATCTTTTTCACAATATACTTGTTTTTCAGACTTTGTGTACAATAAACCTTCTGCTAAAAGCTTTAAAAAAACTTGTTGAACGACCTTATGATGCTGCTGTTGATCAGTTCTAGTGTACATATTATATGAAAACCCTAGCTTGGAAAAGCAATCAACAAACTCCTTATGATACCTATTAGTAATCATAGTCGGAGTAACCTTTTCATGTTTTGCTCTAATTGAGATAGGTGTTCCGTTACAATCACTTCCAGATACATATAATACTTCTTTCCCTCTCAAACGGAAATATCTTGCTAATACATCTCCAGGTAACAAGCCAGCAATATGTCCTACATGTAATGAACCATTAGCATAGGGCCATGCCCCACCAATAAAAATACTCATAAACAAACCTCCTACTATCACGTTATTTTGACATCTAGTTTGTTACCCCTTCGTTCTAAATCGACATCCCCTTACGATAAGAGGGCAATGAATTCAGTGAAAAACAAAAAACCTCGCCCTAAAGACAAATTTGTCTAAGGACGAGGGAAAAATCTCGTGGTACCACCCTAATTCACTAATAATAACCTTTTATTATTAGCCTCAAACAGTACGGAGCAACAAACAATACTCTTATACCTTGACATTGATAACAGGTGCCAAATCCCGTCACAGCCTACTAAATGGAAATTTAATGCTTCCATTGTTCAGTGTAAAGCTCAGAGACCATTGTTCAAACAATCTTTTCTTACTTCTTTTCAGCTACCGAAGCTCTCTGTTAAGAAAAAAATGCCCTACTTTTTCTCTTCATTGCCTTTAACTTACAACTTTAATCTTCCTTGTATAATATTACAAAAGAGTACTAAAGTAAACACGTTCATTTATATTACTTTATATCAAATTGATTACGTATCATTTGCACTTTGTTATCCGTTTCGGTTAAATAATTCATAATTTTTTTATTATCACCATTTAAATGATCAATCGTTGCAGACATTTGTTGTAAACTAGCTGACGTTTGTTCAAGAAGTGCAGAAAACTCCTCTATTGAATTCTCGTCATTTACTGTTTTTAATTGAACATTTTCTGAAACTCCTGTAAGTTTTTCCATTCTGTTATATAGTTCAACCAATGAGTGATTAATTTCGTTAAAGTAAGAAGTACTACTATTCGTTGTCTCCAAACTCGTCGTTAATTTATCACTACTTTCCATGAGTTTTTCCTGAACTAAGCTGTTGCTGTCATTTATTTGTTTTAAATTATTTTCAATCTGTACGGTTGTTTGCTCAGTAACTTCAGCAAGCTTGCGGATTTCTTCAGCAACAATCGAAAAACCTTTCCCAGCATCTCCAGCTCTTGCAGCCTCTATAGATGCATTTAATGCGAGTAAATTAGTTTGCGAAGTGATTGATTTAATTGTATCAGTCAAACTATTTGAGTCATTAATTTTTTCGGTTAATATTAGAAAAGTGTCATTCATCTCAGATACACTATTATGCAAGTTATTCATTTCATGTGCTAATTCATTCATCTTATAAGTTCCTTCTTGTGCAACTGATTGAGCATTTTCAGAATCATTCTTCACAACTTCTGATGTTTGATGAACTTCTGTGATGAGTGATCTAGTTTGCCTTAAATGATTAGCAATATCGAGAATATGATTTGTCTGTTTTTGACTACTAACAGATACTTCACTAATAGCAGTACTCATGTCATTTTGGGAAATAAGATTTTGATTTAATTGTTCATAAATTCTTTCTATATTATCAATCACTTCCTTTATGCTACCCTGTAAGGCAGTCTTTTGTTTTGTTGATTTTAGCGCTTGAGCTTCGGTTGATTCAATGTGTGCATGCAAATTTCGATACTGCCTTTCACTTAAAGTTGTGAGTACTAACAGTAACACCCCTATTAGTATATACGTCAGGAATAGCGCAGCTGATGAATCTGAATAAAATGTCATGTCGCTAGGCTCAAAATATATTATGCTGATCAAAATAATAAAACCTAGTGTATACCCAAGTACAAATAGCCTCTTTTGTAATTGTATGGCTGAAAATACAGCTGTGTAAAATGCAATGAGTAGTATAGTAATTGTTGACTTACTAATTGGTAATATAATGATAGGTGGAATAAAACATAAAACAACTGCTATGTACGCATAAATTATTTCATTTTTAAACTTTTTATAGCTGAGAAAAGTAATCGTATTTACCATGATCGTACTAATATATAAAATAACTTTTACATTCCCACCGTCATTAACTAAAGCATTCAATAACCCACCTATGAGAGTAATTGAAAACGTCAAAAACATTAACAAATTTTTCGTTCTTACATCCTTAATTTTTAATGCTTCAACCTTTCCCATATCAATCTCTCTCCCCCTTTTTTTATGCTGTTTCTTTTCGACTATTGTTTTTTTCTCTAATCTTCAACAATTGCTCATAGCTTGCAATATAACGTAACTACAACTTTGGCGAAAATTTTACTTACTAGTAAGTAAATTATAAAGAAATAATTTTTCGAACAAGTTAATTATACCTGATTCTTTTCTGAAAATTCATTCTAACTTTCATTATTTTTATTTTTTGTATTACCGTGGTAAAAATGTATTAAACTATCTTTAAATAACAAGACTTCATCGCTTTCAGAGTGATTAACGATTAAATATGTTGCTGCTTTTGGCATGGCAAAATTTTGTACTTCGACCTCTAACAATCGACCTTCTAACGTTTCACGAATAATTGTTGACCGAGGCAGAAAAGATATGCCTAGCCCCTCCTCAATAAATCTCTTCGTTACATTTACTTGAGTGACTTCCATTCTACGCATTTTAGCATACCTGTCCCTAAGTTGATGAAGAAGTCCCTCCCAATAATCCGGATGATTATGTGTGAATATTAAATAATTATTTATAATCTCTTCTATATCAAATGGTATACCTGCGTCAAAATCCCATCCATCATGAGGAATAACTAATACAACAGGATCATCAATAATTTTTGTTATTTGTAATGATGAGTCCACAACATATTTACGAGATAAACCTATGTCAACCTCCCTATTTTTCACAGCAGTAGCAATGTCCTCTGATTCCATGACCTTTACAGCAATTTCTATTTCTCGATGTTTTTTAATAAACACTCTAAGTAAATTAGGGAGAATAGAAGCTGCTATTAATGGCGACGTAGCAATCGTTAACTTGCGGTTATAGCCCTGTCGCCAGCTTTCAAGTTCATCTATACCAATTTCTAAACTTTGTACGACATTTATCGCATATGGTAAAAACTTCATGCCTGTTGAAGTAAGTTCAATATTTCTTCCTTTTTTACTAAAAAGAGTAGCACCTAGATATCTTTCTAAGTTTTGAATATGGAAAGTTACAGTTGGTTGTGCCATAAATAATTTTTCTGATGTAATACGAAAATTTTGATACTTTGCAGCTACAATAAATGTTTGGAGCCAACGAATATCCATATACTCCTCCTTTAATTAAAATTCCTTATTAATATACTTTATATTATTTAATATTCGTAATTAATGCAACGTTATAAACTATTAATATATTAAGATTACCTAGGAGGAATGTATGTTGACAATGAACAAAGGGTTAGAAGGTGTTATCGTAGCAAATTCTGAAATTAGTTTTATTGACGGACAAAATGGGAAACTGATCTACCGTGGCTATCATGCACAGGAATTGGCAGAAAATAATTCTTATGAAGAAATTGTTTATTTGCTTCTGTATGGAGAACTACCAACAATTGATCAGTTAATACAACTACAAAATCAATTAACTGCATATCGTAACATACCAAAGGATGTTAAGAACATTATCGATAACTTACCAGTTGAAATGGATATGATGAGTGTACTACGTACTGCTATTTCGTGTTTAGGTGGACAATTAACTGATTGGCCTCCAGCTATAAATGATGCAATTAGAGTTATTGCTATGACTCCAACAATTATTACTTACCGCTATCATCGTTTGACAAATACTGATTTCATTGAACCAGATCTAACCTTAGACCATGTATCGAATTATTTATACATGTTTACAGGCGTCATACCAAAGCAGGCACATGTAAAAGCATTATCAGCATACTTTGTCCTTACAGCGGAGCATGGTATGAATGCATCAACCTTTTCTGCACGTACAATCACATCAACACAATCTGACCTTATCTCAGCAATAGTTGGTGCGATAGGAGCAATGAAAGGACCACTACATGGCGGTGCACCTACAGATGTAGTTGACATGCTTAATGAGATTAACTCAAAGCAATATGCCAACAAGTGGATAACTGAGCAACTTGAACAAGGAAAGAAAATTATGGGATTTGGCCATAGAGTGTACAAAACTCATGACCCTCGTGCATTGGCCTTAAGAAACATTGTTCAGCAACTTGTGGAGGACGATGAATGGTTTGACTTGGCGATCCATGTAGAAGAAGAAGCGATTGCTTTGCTTGAAAAACATAAGCCTGGTAGGAAGTTATATACGAATGTAGAATTTTATGCAGCAGCTGTGCTCCGGGCAGTGAAGATGCCTGTAATCCTTTATACACCAACATTTACAGCAAGTAGAATGGCAGGTTGGACGGCACATGTATTAGAACAAGCTGCAAACAATAGAATCATCCGTCCAAAAGCTCAATATATTGGACATATTCCTAGTTAAAAAAGCTATCTGACCAATGTCACCATTCACCACATTCTATGGGTAGCGGTGACATTGTCATCTAGCTCAATCACATTATAAAATTCCTACGATGGCTCCACCTAAGGCTGCTAATATAACGACAAGCCATGCTGGAACTTTCCAATAAACGAGTAATGTAAAAGCTGCTATTGCAAGTGCAAAATCCACGGGTGTAGCTATAGCACTAGTAAAAATTGGATCGTAAAGAGCTGCTAATAAAATTCCTAACACCCCTGCATTTACTCCCATTAATACAGACTGTATATAAGGGTACTTACGAATCATATCCCAGAATGGTAATGTTCCTATAATAAGTAAAAATGATGGCAAAAATATTGCAATTGTAGCTATTGTAGCACCTTTCCATCCGTTAATAATTGCACCTAAATACCCAGAAAAAGTAAATAATGGACCAGGTACTGCCTGCGCAGCTCCATATCCAGCTAAAAATGTTTCCTTAGTAATCCAACCACTAGGAACAACTTCTCTTTCTAACATTGGTAATACAACATGACCACCACCAAAAACGAGTGATCCTACGCGATAAAACGTATCGAATATGGCAAGCGATTGACTTGCTGATAGTTGTCTAAGGATAGGAAGTCCTATTAATAAACCAAAGAATAAGACCCAAGCAAAAACACCAATTTTGCGATTAATCCCAACCTTTAATTCTTTCATCGGAGTGTTTTGTTTGTTTTTATAGAGGATTAATCCCACCAAACCAGCAATTAAAATTAATGCTAGTTGACTTATGGCTGTTGGCATAATAAGTATAAATATAGCGCTCAATATAGCTATAGATATTCTAGGTCGGTCTGGAGCTAGCTTTTTCCCCATGTTCATGATAGCCTGGGCAACAACTGCCACCGCCACAATCTTTAGCCCGTGTATCCAGCCTGCACCACCTAAGTCAAAGCTTTGATATAAATAAGCGAACAGGACGAGGGCAATGACAGATGGGAGTGTAAACCCTAACCATGAAATCACTCCACCTAGCAACCCACCACGAATCATCCCTATCGCAATCCCCACCTGACTACTCGCTGGACCAGGAAGAAACTGACAAAGAGCAACCAAATTAGCATAGCTATGATCATCTAGCCATTTTCTTTTTTTGACATATTCATTTTGGAAAAACCCTAAATGGGCTACAGGTCCTCCAAACGAGGTGAATCCTAATAAAGAGGAGATTTTGAAAATTTCTCGTAACCTCTTCCCTTTAGATGGTTCATTGTTAAGACTATTCATAAATGTGCAACCTCCAAAAAGATATATGTATCAAATAATGTTTCAATGCCAGTTAGAATAAGGTCCTCATGCTTTTAATACTTAAATTGTTGTTTATCGTACAGCTCGATATGACTAGAGTACTCCTTTATACTTTTTTAGAGTAATTTAAAAATTGTTTTCGCATTGGTTGTTATTTTTCGTACTAAGATTTAAACATATACACAACTAGAGTTCATAGCATCTTATCTTTTCTGAAACGATAACAAACGTATAAAACATATGTTACAGACCAAATTTCGTAGCATTAGCAACAAAATTATTCTTATTATGTAATAAACACGTAAACAACTAGAGTTTACGGTATCTTTTCTTCTATAAAAATGATGACCAACATATAAAGCAACTTCTTTAGGTACCAATTTGTTCATAATAACAACAAATTTGAAGACAAGAACCTTACTAAAAAAAATCTATATAAACATATTATAGACTTACCTATATTAAGCTGTAGTTAAAAAAATGTAAAGATTAAATCTGCTTGTCATATATCATCCTCACTAATTTATAATATAATACATTTCTTTGTTATTGTCTGTTTTCTAGCTAATTGTAGATGCGAGCATTAAAAATATTAATGGAATATTGTGTTAAAATATAAATAAAACATATTTATCAAATAACAAGTAGTGATCTATTAAAGGGGAAATTTACATATGAAACAAGTTTTTGCATTTGAAAAAGAGGAAAAAGTTAAAGATATTAAAGATAATGCTCATTATTTATTTAACACTCTAAAGAGTTATAGCAAAATATTAGAAGATAAATACTCGTTATCTCAGCTGCCAAAAGGTGTA
Organism: Bacillus sp. SM2101; assembly: GCF_018588585.1. NCBI lineage: Bacteria > Bacillati > Bacillota > Bacilli > Caryophanales > Bacillaceae > Bacillus > Bacillus sp. SM2101. The sequence continues at coordinate 729 of NZ_JAEUFG010000018.1, read as the reverse complement.
GTATGGACGTCTGAAGACCTTGTTACTAGTTTTTTCTCAAATATACCGATACCAGCATTCACCAAGCAAGATGTAATATATATGACTCCAGATGTAGACGAATGGAAGAAATTATTTATACGGCAGTTAGATGAAAAAGATCTACCAGACATTCGTAGGTTCTATAACAATCTTTCACTAGAACATATATTGGTGATTTTAGCACACGAACTTACACATCACTCTGATTTATTTCTTGGAGATTTTGATGATGGTCGTGAAGACGATTTTTGGTTTGAAGAGGGAATGTGTTTCTACATACCAAGAAAGCACTTATTAAGCGAAGAAGACTTTCAAGAAATATATCAAGTTGAAAGTGATTTAGTCAACGCATTTAGTGAGAAGTACGGCGGACATTCTATCGAAGATTTTGGATATAATTCATATGAAGGCAGTTTGGCAAGTATAATGTTTGATTATTGGAGAAGCAATATGCTAGTAAAAAATTTAGTGGAAGAGAGAGCGCATGGAGATATACAACATATTTTCACCATATATCACAATTGGGATTTTGAAGGTAGAAAAATACCTTTAAGAGAATATTTCCTTAAGCAATTATAATCTGATGTTTTGAACATATTATTAGTTAGACGGAAAAAAGGATGACACTGAATGAACTGCCCCCTGTCTAGTAGACAGCGGAAATAATAAAAAGTCACTTAAGCGGCTTTAGCTCTATATTCCATAGGG